>JAAYNN010000044.1 GCA_012520835.1 Dehalococcoidales bacterium | reverse complement strand
TTATGTTCAATATCCCCACCGGCTGGGGTGTTTTTGCCTTTCTGGCAATTTCATCGCTGGCATTGCTGCTAACAGCTTCGCCGATATTTTTCAACTGGTACAAGCGCAACCTGCTCGAAAGCCGCAATTACGGACGCTGGATAGAATATTTCTTCAGTTCCTCGATTATGATTGTTTTAATCTCCCAGATTTGCGGCATCAGCGACATTGCCGCTCTGGGTGCCATCTTCGGCATCAACGCCTGCATGATCCTTTTCGGCGCACTGCAGGAAAAATACGAGAAACCGGGCAAACCGAACCTGCTTCCATTCTGGTTCGGCAGCTTTGCCGGCATTATTCCCTGGATTGCTATTCTTATTTACGCACTGTCTCCGGGGCAGGCGTCGGAACCGCCCACCTTCGTTTATGCTATTATCATTTCGTTGTTCATATTTTTTAACTGCTTCGCGGTTAATATGATTCTGCAATACAAACAGGTGGGTCCGTGGAAGGATTACCTGTTCGGCGAAAAAGCCTATATCTTCCTCAGCCTGACAGCTAAAGCCCTGCTGGCATGGCAGGTCTTTGCCGCCGTTCTTTTCACTTAGAAAAAGATTTTTAGAATGGACTTAACAGAAAGCCGACTTCAGAATTGAAGACGGCTTTTTAATTTACTTCGATTGCAAATGCTTAAACGTATTTGTGTCGCAATTCAGCGGCCGTCAGCGGGCTGTAGAATGCCGGAGGAATGTCCAGCATGGTGAAAGCGCCAACGTGTCCGCTCTGCTTCATGCGGTAAGCTGCGCGGGCGCAGGCTGCCAGCACACTCCCGGTAAACTCGGGATTGCTGTCAAGCTGCAGGCGATATTCCATTATCTGCTTATGATTCTCACCTGTTTTTGCCGATGTCAGCACGAAGCCGCCATGAGGCAGGCTGGCATGATTCTTTTTCATCTCCTCGGCAGTTATAAAAATCACCTCGGTATCATAATCGGCATAATAGTCCGGCATTTCAACGATTTCTCTCATGATTCTGTCGTGTTCGGAAGGACTTTCCGCCACCACATAGACCAGCCGCTTATGCATCTGCCTGTTGGAAAGTTCGGGAGTGTTGCCTTTCCTGATTTCATCGAGAGTATTTTCGACCGGGATGGTATATTGACGTGCGTCGATTACGCCCTTTATCATGCGTGCAGCATCCGAATGCCCCTGGCTGACGCCCTTTCCCCAGAAGGTATAGCCGTGCCCCTGGGGTAAAAAAGCATTGCCAAGGACCCTCTCCAACGAGAAGATGCCCGGATCCCAGCCGGCTGAAATGACCGATACATTCCCCATCTGCCGGGCAATGGTATCCATCTTCTGGAAATATTCCGGGATATCGGCATGCGTATCGAAGCTGTCTACGGTAGAGAAACTCTCAGCAAAGAGCGGACCCTGCACCGGAGTATCTTCCTTTGAACCGCCGCAGAGAATCATAACGTCTATTTTTATATCTCTGGGGAGTGGCAAGCTTCCGCTGTCAAGCACCGGGATATCTGCCAGTTCCTTTTGCGTAATCTGCGGGCGCCGCGATAAAACGGCACACAGCTTCATATCCGCATTTTTCTCGATAGCGGCTTTTACGCCCCTGCCCAGATTGCCATATCCGACAATACCCAGATTTATCATTTTCAGGCCCCTCCCGATGACATGATTGCCATATTATCACAAAAAAATATCCCCCGCAAAACCAGATCATTAATTTGTGCCATCATCTATTTTATATATCGATATACCAACCTGATATGTTAAAATAATCACACAGCAAGATTATCAGACGACGGACAGATGAGACGTTGCATATTTTTCTGTTACCCGGCAGGCGCATATTGTATAATGGAGACTGGATAAAATAAATTGTCTTTGCGATGTATTATGATTTCCGTTCGCCGAGCTTGTCGAAGGGTCAATGAGAGGAAATTATATTGATAATTATACCGCCGTTGTGGTTCGACAGACTCACCACGAACGGCCTGGATGGTCTAAGCCAACTTTATTGCGAACTCGCAACGACATAAATTAAAGGAAAGAAAATGGCGGTAAGCAAATCGCGCACCATGTACGTCTGCCAACAATGCGGCAAGGAAAGCCACAGATGGGAAGGCAAATGCCCGGCCTGCGGCGAGTGGAATACCCTTGTCGAAAAGGTGGTTGCCCCGACAGCGGCAGCAAGACCCGTCAACAGGGATAACAGTCCGCAGAGATTGTCACAGGTTAAAACCCCGCCCGAAGAGCGCACCCCGCTGGCGCTCTCCGAGTTTAACCGCGTACTGGGCGGCGGCCTGGTATCCGGCTCGCTGGTACTGCTTGGCGGAGAACCGGGCATCGGCAAATCGACGCTTTTATTGCAGGCTTGCGCCTGCCTGGCAGCGGACGGACGGGAAGTGGTCTATGTATCGGGAGAGGAAACACCGCGCCAGACCAAGCTGAGGGCTGCAAGGCTTGGCATCGACAGCGACCACCTCTATGTGCTCTCCGAAACCGACCTCGAATCCGTTATCGGCCATATCGATGCCATGAACCCCTGCCTGGTGGTCATCGATTCCATCCAGGCGGTTTCCCTGCCGGAACTGGAACCCACTGCCGGCAGCATCGTGCAGGTACGTGAATGCACCATGAGACTGATGCACTGGGCAAAAACCAGCCATGTGCCGGTCATTATCACAGGACATGTCACCAAGGAGGGAGCCATCGCCGGCCCCAAGGTTTTAGAGCATATCGTTGACTGCGTTCTATACCTCGAAGGCGAACAATTCAGCTCCTACAGGTTACTGCGCTCGGCAAAGAACAGGTTCGGTTCCACCAACGAAGTAGGCATTTTCGAGATGAAGACCGAGGGCATGGTGGAAGTAACCAACCCGTCGCAGGTCTTTCTGTCGCAGAGGCTGGAACAGGCCATCGGCTCGGCGGTTGTACCGACGCTGGAAGGCAGCCGTCCGCTGCTGGTGGAAATACAGGCGCTCACCAATACCACCGCTTTCGGGCTTCCGCGCCGCACTGCCAACGGAGTCGATTTCGGCAGATTGCTGATGATTGCGGCAGTCTTAAGCCGCCGCGCCTATTTGAAGCTTGGCAACCAGGATATTATCGTCAATGCTACAGGGGGCATTCGAATCAACGAACCGGCAGCCGATCTGGCAATTGCCATTGCCATAGCATCCAGCTATAAGGACGAAGGGGTGGACCCGGAAATGGTGGCGGTCGGTGAAATCGGATTGAGCGGCGAACTGCGCGGCGTTTCTCAGCCGGAAAGGCGCATCTCCGAAGCGACGCGCCTCGGTTTTAAAAAATGCATTCTGCCTGCCGCAAGCGCAAGGCATATTCATACCAAGGATATTCAGTTGATTCCGGTTGGAACTTTGAGGGAAGCCATTAAAGCCGGGTTGACCGGTAGGAAAAACGAAGATAAAGCAGAGGAATAAAAGAAACGGCCTCCCGAAACTGGGAGACCGTCGGCCCGATATTACTCATATCGGGGATGTTATATAATCATTATTACATTAAACTATTGACAAGTCAATAGTTTTGGGGATACCGTTTTGATACATGATTTCTCCGCTCTTAGACCCTTCGACAAGCTCAGGGCGAGCGGAAAATAAAAAACACGGCTACTCGTAGTCTTGTCCCAATGCAATAGAGATGAGCGTTTAAAAAGCCGTTCGTGTCCTTCGTCGGGCTCAGGATGCGCGGATATTATCATAGCATTATCGAAGAAGGTTGAGTTCCGTGGTTCGGAACGAAATCCCGACAGATCGGGATCGAACCATAACGGCGTCGGAATTAATGACAACCTAAATTGATTTAAAGGATTAACATCAAAATACTTCTTAAAAATAGCGGATAACTAATGAATATGAGTAATAAAACTGGAGCCATCATCGTAGCCGCCGGCAAGGGCGAACGCATGGGAGGAGTGGATAAAATCTTCTCCCCCATAGCCGACAGGCCTTTGCTTGCCCGGACAGTGGAAGTATTCGAGAACTGTCCGGCTGTCGACTGCATCGTCATTGTGCTGGGGAAGCATAATATCGAAGCCGGCAAGAGGCTTGCTGTCGAATACGGCTGGAAAAAAGTTACCGATATCTGCGTCGGCGGCAAAGAGCGCTATGAATCCGTATTCAACGGCCTGAAACTTTTAAAAGACTGCGCATGGGTTGTCATTCATGACGGCGCCCGCCCGCTGGTTACCGTAAAGCTTATCGAAAAAGGACTTGAAGAAGCAAAAGAGAGCGGAGCAGCAGCAGCAGCCGTTCCCGTTACGGATACTATCAAGATGTCTTCGGATGAGGGATTTATAACCGCTACCCCGCCGCGCGATAAATTATGGGCGGTGCAGACGCCCCAGGTTTTCAGATTTGATATAATAAAAGAGGCGTACGCTTCGAGCGATAAAAGCTCGACCGACGACGCCATGCTGGTAGAGAGGCTGGGATACCCGGTAAAACTATATCCCGGCTCCTATGATAATATTAAAATAACCACACCCATAGACCTGTCACTGGCAGAAATTCTGGTAAAAGGAGGAACATAAAATGCGCGTTGGTATTGGCTATGATGTGCACCGCTTGGCACCGGATTTAAAGCTGGTTCTGGGAGGAGTGGAAATCCCCTCGCGGCAGGGGCTGATCGGCTGGAGCGATGCCGATGTTTTAACCCACGCTATAATGGATGCTTTACTGGGAGCTGCCGCACTGGGGGATATCGGCCAGCACTTCCCGCCCGGAGACCCGGATTTGAAAGGCATTTCCAGCCTGGTTTTGCTTGACTGTGTAATGAGTAAACTCAAAGAAAAAGGTTACGTGGTCGGGAATGTGGATGCGGTTATCGTTGCCGAACAGCCCAAGTTAATGGGGTATATCTATGATATCAGGAAAAAACTGGCTGCCGCCATGAAAACGGATATCGACGCCGTCAGCGTCAAGGCCAACACCTCGGAACAACTGGGATTCGCCGGCCGCGAAGAGGGCATGGTCGCCTGGGCGGTAGCTACAATCAAAGAGGAGAATTCATGAAAATTTACAGCACCCTGTCTGCCAAAAAAGAGCAATTTGTTCCGCAAGGCGATGAGGTAACCATATATGTCTGCGGGGTTACGCCCTACTCGGATGCCCACATCGGGCATGCCATGAGCTATATAATTTTCGATGTTATAAGACGCTACATCAAGTTTGCCGGATACAAGCTCAAATTCGTGCAGAACTTCACCGACATCGACGATAAAATCATCGACCGCGCCAACAGGAAAGGCATTGCGGCAAACGAACTGGCGCAGTTCTATTCAGATGAATTCCTTGCAGACATGGATGCATTGAATGTTGTCAGGGCTGATTTCTACCCGCGGGCGACCGGCGAAATCGATAAAATCATCGAAGTGGTACAGGGACTTATCGACAATGGTTATGCCTATGAAGCGGACGGTAGCGTCTATTTCAGGGTGACGAAGGTAGCGGATTACGGCAAGCTGGCACACCGCACGCTGGATTCGATGATGGCGGGCGCACGCATTGAAATCGAACAGGATAAAGAGCACCCCATGGATTTTACACTCTGGAAAGCCTCCAAACCGGGGGAACCTTCGTGGACAAGCCCGTGGGGCGAAGGCAGGCCGGGCTGGCATATCGAGTGCAGCGCCATGTCGCTGAAATACCTGGGTGAAAAAATAGATATCCACGGAGGCGGCAGCGACCTGATATTCCCGCACCACGAGAACGAAATTGTACAATCGGAAAGCTTTACCGGCAAGAAGCCGTTTGCCAAGTACTGGATGCATAACGGACTGCTCCAGCTCGGCGAAGACAAGATGAGCAAGTCGCTCGGCAACCTGATTACCATCAAGGATGCGCTCAAGGAATACAACTCTGACACCATCAGGATTTTTGTTTTGAACTCGCACTACCGCAGCCCCTTGAAGTATTCGCTGGAAGCCTTTCAGGCAGCCCAGAGCGGCGCCGAGCGTTTAAGGCGCACCGTCGAAAGGGAAGATAGCGCAGGAAATGCAGATAACAGGCTCGACCCGGAACCCTACCGCAAGCTGTTTATCGAGGCGATGGATGACGACTTCAACACCCCGCAGGCGCTGGCTTCGCTGTTTGACCTGGCCAGGGCTGTCAACCAGGCGGCCGATTCCGGCAGCGACATCTCGGAAGCTAAAAAGGTATTGACAGAGCTGGCGCAGAATGTACTGGGATTGCGGCTGGCTTCGGTCAGCTATGAGGAAAATCCGGAGATCCAGAAACTGATTCAGGAACGTGCGAATTTCAGGAAAGAAAAGAACTGGAAAGAGGCCGATGCCGTCCGCCAGAAGCTGGCTGATTTAGGCGTTGCCATCGAGGATACCCCTACCGGCGTCAAAATCACGCCGCTGAAGAAGAAGTAAAAACCGAATGACCATCTGTCATTCCAGAGGCAGTGAAACGACCGAAGTCCCGATAAGTCGGGGCGTGGCAATCTCTACCGAACAGCATTGTCTGTCATATATAAGGGTGGGCGAGCAATAGTCACCCCTATGACTTTTAACTTGATTGTCTTTCTGAATTCGTGAGGGACGAATGAAGAATCTGGGGAGGGGTATAAATCGGAGAGCAGCGACGAAGCAATCCTTGAGGTTATTTTCGACGCCGCTTTGGATTCGAGCCCGACGAAGGACACGAGCGGCTTTTTATCCTTTCTTTGTGTTATTGTGAGTTCTAAAGGATGATGGGGGAAACCTGAGATTTGTTTTCCCCACCCAAGATGCTTCGCCCCGACCTGTCGGGAATGAGGGTAAAAGGGCAATGGCATTACTACAGTTCAATGCCTGACCTTGATAAAATAGCGCTATCTATGATAAAT
>JAAYNN010000043.1 GCA_012520835.1 Dehalococcoidales bacterium | reverse complement strand
TTGAACCCCCACGCCTTTCAGCACAAGATCCTAAGTCTTGCTCGTCTGCCAATTCCGACACTCCCCCATATTAAGTAAAGATATTAAGTGCAATGCATTAATGCTACTATCATAAAGCATTTTATCATTGTAGCGATGATTGCTCAAGAAAAGATATTGACTATTTATATAAAAAAACGGGGGAGATGATTCATTTCTCCCCCGCTGATAGCGTATTCTATTTTACAATTTGCAGTTATACAGGATGTTGTCTACCGCAATGCGGACATTGTATTGTTTTTTCCTCAAAGTGCGGCGGAACCCGTAATTTGGTACCGCATAGACAGTCAATGCTCTTATAGTTGCTGAGCTTCCACATTAGATCGGAAGTCTCACGCGTTCTTTCCAGCCTCCCGGGGTCTTCAACTGCCGGCCCCCGTGATGATATTTTAGCTGATTCTCCGGCCAGTGACATCGCCGAGGCCGGAATAATACTCCCCTTTCCGTTGCGTACCTGTTTATAGGCGTTATCATAATCTATAAACGAAGCCCCGCCACCCATGGCACGCAGGATGCGAATCCTTTCCGATAACGGCGGATGCGTGCTGCTTAAATCGGTTGCTTCTCTGCCTTTTTTCCGAAACGGATTTACAATATACATCGGGGCTGTTGCCTGATTGGCAGATTTCAATTGACTGGTAGATGCCCCCAGTTTCTCCAGAGCGGAAGCCAATCCTTCTGGGTATCGGGTATACATAGCAGCCGAGGCGTCTGCCAGATATTCGCGTTTTCTGGATATGGCAAAATATATCAACTGGGCAAAAATAGGCGCCAGTATCATCAGGAGAAGTGCCACAATCATGATAATACCCTGAGCAGCCCCGCCGGACGAGGAACTACGCCTGGATCCGCCTCCTCCATATATCATAATACGCGAACCGTACCATGATAGCATTACAATGGTACCCAATAATACGCTGGTCATGGCCATCAGCAATACATCTTTATTTTTAATATGCGATATTTCATGTGCCATTACTCCCTGTAATTCGTCACGATTCAATTGTTTCAGAAGACCTGAAGTAATGGCTACCGCAGCTTTATTCGGATCACGCCCGGTTGCAAAGGCATTAAGCGACGGGTCATCTATTATGTATATATCAGGGGTTTTAGGTAATCCTGAAGCTATGCGCATCTCCTCGACAATGTTATAGAGACGCGGGTGGTCATCATGGCTGATTTTCTTTGCCCCCGCAGTTGCCAGCAGAATGCTATCCCCCTGAAAATAGCCAAGCAGCGTCATTATCAGCCATAAAGCTATGGCGATTAACAGGCCACCTATTCCGCTCTCGAAAAAATACAATCCCAGGAAATATCCGACAACGAATAGTAAAGCCCCCATGCCGATAACCAGAACTACTGACCTGATTCGGTTGGATCTTATCTGTTCCCACATATTGCTTTAATGTCCTTTAACTGAAACTGACCTTGGGAGCCTCTCTCTCGTTTTCCGCAGTAACCTCGAAAAATTCTCCGGCCCTGAATCCGCTCATACTGGCAACGATATTGGACGGGAACATCTGAATTTTATTGTTGTAATTTAAAACGGAATCATTATAAAACTGGCGTGAAAAACTGATTTTATTTTCGGTCGAAGCCAATTCTTCCTGCAAAGCCAGGAAATTCTGGTTGGCTTTTAAATCGGGATAATTTTCCGCAACAGCCAGCAATCTGCTCAGGGCAAAGCTCAATTCCCCTTCAGCCTTGGAACGCGCCGCGGCACCGCCATCAGAAATTTTTTGAGCCAGATTTCTAGCGTTGGTTACCGCTTCCATCGTCTCTCTTTCATGTTTCATATACCCTTTAACCGTTTCCATCAGGTTGGGTATAAGGTCGTATCTTCTCTTTAGCTGTACATCGATCTGTGCCCAGGCATTTTTCACCTGATTGCGCAAGCGCACTAATCCATTGTAGGTAAATACAAAAAACAGCAGTAATAAAACTACAACTCCCAGTAAAATCCAAAGTATAACCAAGAAGCACCTCCTAAATTTAGTTCCCGCTACAGCGGGATATTAATAAACTCCCCTTAGATACGGAAAACATCTCCCAGGAAGTTTATGACCTGTTGTTCTGCCCCGGCTTGCCTAGCATTGGATGAAGCATGTTTGATAAGTTGACCTACTTCTCCGCCGTCAAACCATAATCCATCACCCCTGACACATACATCTATAACGGTCTGTGAAGCATCTCCGATTTTTACTTTTCCCATTTTTTGTTTACAAAGCGGACATCTATACCTGTTCTCGGGGATATTCTGGTCGATTTTATTAATCAGTTCTGTAATTGACAGATTGCTGCTCTGCAGATTGATTTTTTCGAACATTAATTCCAATTCGTTAGAATCGAACCATACTCCCCTGCACTTAACGCAATAGTCAAGCTCGATTTGTTCATATTCTACATCAATCATTGCTGTTTTACAGACAGGGCAAAACATTTCTTCACCTCGCTATTCATTTTAAATGTCGCATATAATTGTGTCAAGAACATTGACATTAAAAAATAGCCGAAATAATTAATATAGACCATAGACCTGCCTCTAATCATCTGTAACGATTGAGCCGCATACATAACATTTTATTATCTATTTAAAATCAATTCTTAACATGTGTGTGGAACACGATATACAGGGGTCATAAGCTCTTACCAGCATTTCCAGTGTCTGCCGTATTTCGTCTTCCGGCTGGCACAATATCAAGGGTACCAGCGCTTCAAAATCCTTTTGAATATTATTGTGATTCTGATTTGTCGGTATAACGCAATTGGCTTCCTTTAAAATGCCGCTTTCACCGTAGGTATAGTCATGGAAAAGTATCCCGCGCGGCGCTTCTACTGCCGATATTCCACGCCCTCGTTTTGGATTAACAGTATTCGGTTCATCTTTAAGACCTTTATCGAGTAGCCTGTCAATTATCTGAATACTATGTTCAACCGAGTGTATTACTTCAACCAGCTGAGCTACTGTTATCATAAAGGGATTGTGATTGGGGGCTATCAGACCCAAATCAGCGGCAGCAGCTTTTGCCCTTGTAAGCAATTTGTTATGGTTGATATTAAAGCGTGCCAGCGCACCTACCATATATGAATCCCGGGCATTTTTGGTATATTTAGCTGTAGATTGAGGTACGCAGAATTCATTGGTAACCTTCAGATAATTCTCTACCGGCGTCAAACCTGTATCGGAAGATGCGATTTGTCCGCGGATAAAAGCATATTCACTTTCATCCTTTAGAGCAATATATTCAGTTTCTCTCTTGAAATCGGGAATTTTTAATGTTTTAAAAAGATCTACGATGGCATCCAAATCGATAAAAGCTTCTTCCAGCCGCTTGCGCAAAGCCTCAAGTTCTGCAGGTTGCGGCAGCTTGGCGAAACCACCGACAATACACGATAGAGGATGGGTTTTTCTCCCCGCCAGCGCTTCAGCCAGATTGTATGCCAGCCTTTTCAAGCGTAGAGACATCACAACTATATCTTTATGGGTGTTTATTAGCGGAAAAACACTGCCGACAACCGAAAAGTCCGGGGCTGCCAGAAACATCACATGCAGTATGTGGCTTTCCATAAGCTCCGCATTAAACAATAACTTTCGAAGCAGTATTGTTTGCTCCGACGGTTTGACTCCGAAGGCTTTTTCCGTGGCCTGCAAAGAAACGGTGGAATGGGAAATTGAACAGATGCCGCAGATTCTGGAAGCGATATGATTGACATCTTCGTAATGCCGGTCGCGCATCATTACCTCGAAAAAACGCGGGGATTCGGTAACAATCCACTTCAGTTCTTCTATTTTCCCTTCTTTAACATTAAGAACAATATTGCCATGTCCTTCGACACGGGTTAAATGGTGAACATTTATGTTAACCTGTGTCATTTCAACACCTCGCTGCATGTATCATATATTTTAAACTTTTCTATCACCTGCTCAGCCGTCAGGCCATACTTTGTCAGAATATCCTTTTGCGATTCTATGTTCGGTTCATCAACCAGTCCGCGGCAACCCCAGCAATATCTGCCACTGTTTATACATACCGCGTTGCACCCTGCCCTGATAACCGGCCCGAGACATGTCTGCCCTTTTTCATAGACACAGATATTGCCAGCCATCTTGCATTCCACGCATACGGGATAATTGGGAATATCGGGTTTCTTATTCAGTAATAAAGCTTTTATTACCTTAACCAGTTCGGAAGTGGCCGGAGGGCAGCCCCTGACATAGTAATCAACCTTTATTACCGCATCTGCCGGTCTGGCAGGAATAGTATTATAATAATGCGCGTCTTTTCCGTAGACAATCCTGAGAGCTTCCTCCATCGGAACGTGGTTTTTAAGACAATTTATACCGCCGATACAGGCGCAGGCACCCAGGGCAACAACAATTTTAGCCTGCTCACGTATTTTTTTGACACGCTCTATTTCACCCTCGGTAGTAATACTGCCCTCAACAAATGCGATATCGTAATTATCAGCTTTTTCTGTCATTACTTCCCTGAAATTTACAATATCGATGCCGTTAAGCAAATCGATTAAATCCTCAGCCTCCAGATTTAAAGCATCCAGCTGGCAACCTTCACATCCGGTAAAATCGAAAAAAGCCACTTTTGGTTTCATTACAGCACCGCCTCTCTCAAACTTCTCAACTGGGTAAGTGAAAATACCGGGCCTTCCTGGCAGGTATAAATACTGTTAATCTGGCAGTGCCCGCACTTTCCGATTCCGCACTTCATTCTTCTTTCGAGCGAAAGGTAAATATGGGCATCGGGGACGTCTCTCTTTTTCAGTTTTTCAATAACAAATTTGTACATTATGGGTGGACCTACGATTGCCACCATGGTCTTTTTAACATCAATTTCGACCTTGTCAATCAGGTTGGTGATAACTCCTACGTTACCGGTCCATCCTTCACACGGACGGTCAACCGTTTCATGGTAATCGATATCTTTACTGTTTTTCCATAATTCAAGTTCATCGGTAAAAACACGTTCGGCAGGAGCACGACAACCGTAAAGAATGTTCACTTTCCCGTAATCATAACGTCTATCCGTTACATACTGGATTAACGATCTCAGGGGAAAAAGACCGATTCCACCGGCTATAAGCAGCAGGTCTCTGCCCTCAAATGCTTTAAGAGGAAAACCGTTTCCGAAAGGCCCTCTGATACCAACTGTTGCGCCGGCTTTCAGCGCATGCAGCGCTGAAGTAACATCACCAATACTACGCACTGCCAGTTCAAAATTCTTGCCCCTTAACGGGGATGATGATATGGAAAGAGGGGCTTCTCCCACCCCCATTATCGACAGTGAAACAAACTGGCCGGGATAATGCCCAAGTTGTTTTCCGCTTTTCAATTTTAATTCAAAAACCTTCTCTTTTTCAGTCAACTGTCTTACCGAAAGTATTTCTGCCATTTCCGGAATATAGATATCCTGCTCCTGCTTGGCAGGCTGAACAACTCTGGTGGCCGCTTCTTTCAAGCGTATATTATCTGCCAGCGAATTGAAAGCCTCCAGCGGACTGGCGATACCGGCCAGACAGGCGCTTGAACAACGTCCACAGCCGACACAGCCCAGTTTCCCGTATCTTTCGAGTATATACTTTCCTTTTCTAAACATCCTGTGGCGGAAGCGGCTGGCTTTATCACGCCTGAAGTTCTCTCCTGAAGCTACTTTAGCAAAATCAACCAGCATGCAGCCGTCCCAGCACCTGAACCTCTCACCATCCTTTAAATTCAGTGCAATTTCATCCCTGACATCGAAGCAATAACAGGTGGGACAAACCATGACGCAGGAACCGCAGCTCAAACAGGATATACTCCTGGATTCCCAGTACGGTTCATCATAACTGTCTTCAAGTATCTTGGGGATTCTATCTCTTGGTATATCAAGCGCCAGTTTATAGCGGCTTAAAGCTTCGCCCCTGACTTTTTTCTGTCTGACAATTTCATCACCGGTAGGCAATCGATATTTCGCATACTTAGCCAGTATTTCGGCGCCCCGTTCAGTACCGATTTTAATAATGTAGCTGTTGCCGATATCGGTTAAAAGTAAATCGAATCCCGTTTCAGTCCAGTTTGTTCCCATACTGGGGGCAAAACTGCCGGGTGACGGACGTAAACAATCCACCCCGATAATAACCGTATTCTCACGGCGGGCGATATAGTTCGGGTCTGGATTATGAGTCATAAAAACTTCATCCAGCAGTTCAATGGCCTTGATATCGTATGGATGCACACCCATAATCACCCTGGGGGTGTATTTAATTACCGGTTCGATTCGGTGATTATTATCCGTCCTGAATTTTAAAAGGGTTTCTCGTTCAGGTAAAAGGTATCTGGTAGGCGGAGAAACAGTAACATCATAATCAAGGCTAAGCTCATAAAAACCGGAAATCTTATCATAAACATATTTCCCCTGTTTTGCTTTAACTCCGACAACCTCGGTTTCTTTCAGCAGGTTTTCTACCATTAAAGCCAGGTTGTCCCTTGAAATAGCAAACGATTTTTTTATTCCCGGTATCAAATCCTCTGTAGATGATTCGACAGAACTTTCTATATTTATGGCATTGATATTGTCTTTATATATCGATTCTATGGTTCCATGGATTATCCTCTGCAGGTCATCCAAATCAATAGGTTTAACCACATAGTCAACAATGCCGATTTTCTTTGCTTCAAGGACTGTTTCTTCCTGCGGATAAGCAGTAATGATAATCGATTTGATCCATGGACGTATGGCTTTCATCTCACGCAATATCGCCAGTTGAGTTTCACCGTGCAGCCTGACATCCATGATAGCAATGTTAAAATCGCGCTTTTCGACGATTTTAACAATTCCCTCCGCGCTTTCAGCGCAAGTAACATCAAATCCGGTGCTTTTCAACCACTCGCACAGGGAGTCTCTGACGATGGGATCGCTTTCAATAATAAGCACAGAACTCTCATTCATAATGCACATCCCCTTATATTTATTTACAACGCTTCATCAGATAATTTATAAAATACCCGATACATACTTAATGATTGCTAACCGCATGTTAACTGCGTTTAGCGGCGAGTTTCGCTTTTTGCGCATCTGCCATGCCCTGGCCGAATTCGCAGGTTTTGCACTGGAAAAGACGGCTGCATACCCTGTTTGACACATCACCTTTATAACAATACAGGCAATATCGCTGTGCGCCAGAGTTGTTCTTTATTTCCTTAATTTTAGGATTAGCAACCTTTTGAAAAGTCACCCCTTTTTCTTTTTCCAGGGCTTCCTGAGCCTTTTTAAGCCAGATGCGCGCATCAATATTATCAGGCGCAACGCTCACGATTGAAGCGAATTCCTTTACTGCGTCGTTATATTTCGCGTTGTTGTAACTATCCTGCCCCATTTTCAAATGCTCGGGCACATCCTTCTGGCTAATATTGATAAGTTCACCCGTTTTCATATTCCCTCCCATGATATATATTATTCCCTATTTAATATTATCAGTGCAATTTTTCTGCTTTATGTTTTGATGTTCAACAAGTTTTTCAAGCAATAGTTCTACTTTCCCCAAGCAGAAGGGGTTTTCGATATAATCAACAGCACCTTCTTTCATCGAGGTAATCTCCATTGAGACTCCTCTATAGGCTTTCATGATGATACAGCATAACAGCTTCGTCATCGACTACCAGTATTTTAGTTTTCTTCTTCATGTCTTACGGGCAGGTGGACTTTAAATGTAGTACCTTCCCCTTCTTTTGTAATTATCTCGATTTTTCCATGATGGCGCTGTACAATACCATATGATATTGCCAATCCCAGGCCGACCCCCTTCTGGTCTTTCTTGGTAGTGAAAAATGGTGTAAACATTTTTTTCATATTTTCCGGGGATATGCCGACACCAGTGTCAGTTACCTCAATTATTACCTGTTCATCTTCTAAAAAGGTGCGTATAGTCAGAGTACCGCCGCCCGGCATGGCCTGTATGGCATTCATAATAAGATTAGTGCAAACCTGTTGAATCTGTCCGAAATCGGCCACGATTTTCGGTAAATCTGCAGACAAATCTTTGAATACCTGTACATTTTGCATCTCAGCCGAATGTATCCCCAAATCATAACTGCGGTCGATTATTTCGTTGATATCGACTTCCCAGAATTCGGGAACAGATTGCCTTGAAAAATCCAGCAGGCTTCTTACCAGCCTGGTGCTTCTATTGAGTTCCGTCTCCATCTTGGAAAGATAGTCAAGGGCAATATCCGCCGTAAAATTATTGCTCTTTAATTTTTTAGCCAGAAGCTGCGTATAAATGAGAACACCGGATAAAGGATTGTTAATTTCATGAGCTACTGAAGCTGCCAGCTGCCCAAGAGAGGTCATTTTTTCCGCTTGAATCAAGCCCTCCTGTGTTTCCTGCATATGTTTATGTAAATAAGGCCAGCACATCTCGATTTCCGCCAGGCCTTCGCTGACAGCGACTGCCAGTTCATGACATGTACTGTAACCGCATGCCCCGCAATTGAATTGCTCCTCAGGATTATTCCTGCCCATCTTTCTCAGGACTTCCTCTATTCCCTCATCTTCCGGTGAAGCCAACCTGACATTCTGAGTTACAAACTGCCTGCCCAGTTCGATATCGCCATATATTTTCAGGTCACGCTCCGTTTGTTCAGGATCGGATTGCCTTAAAGCATAGTGCGCTACAAGTTCATCTCTCCTGTAAATACTCAGGTCATTATCGATTACCGGGCCGCCGACGCATCCGTTGCAAAAATAGAGATTGATCAGCTTGGCGTTAATTTCTCCATGTGCAAATTCCTTCAAAATTTTCGACACTGCTTCACTGCCGTTAGGGCTGATTACCTCATTTTTCAAGATATCTTCCGATAAACCGGCAATTTTGGCCAGCCCACCGGAAATAGACATAAGCCTCCCCAGATCAGGAGTCGGTCCGCTGAAATCAGACTCCGGTTCATTTTCAGCATTAATGTTTTTTGCCAGAAGCATTTCTTTCAGTTCCGCAAATGTCAGGACTGCGTCTATGACGCCTCGGTTGTTCGGTTTGCGCGCCTCATCCTTTTTTGCCACGCAAGGCCCGATGAAAACTACCTTTGCCCTGGGGTTATAATGCTTTTTAATCAACCTGCCGGTGGCTATGGTCGGTGATACGATATGAGCCATATAGCCGATTAGCTTCGGATAATACTTTTCAACATAGTTAACGACTGCCGGACAATTCGATGATAATACCGGTTTACCGACCTGATTGCTTAAAAGGCGCTTATATTCCCTGCCAATCAGCTCGGCACCGACCGAGTCTTCCATCACTTCATTGAAACCCAGTTTCTTCAGCATTGAAACTAATCTACCCGGAGTCACTTCAGGCATGGCAGCAGGGAAAGAGGAGGAGACCACTGCGATTAAATGATTGTCGCTCTGGCTGAGCAGCTGCCATACTAGGCTGGTATCGCTTTCGACTTTCTTCGCACCGGTAGCACATACTTCCAGACAGTTGCCGCATACGATACAGCGTTCACGTATTACCTGTGCCAGCCTCTCTTCTACCTTGATGGCCTTCACGGGACAGCTGCGTACACAGGCATAGCAGCTTTTACACTTGTCCTTCTCTGTATATATAATACTCATTTATCTGTTTATCACCGCAGGTATTTTTAATTCCTGCTTCATATTAGCAACCGTATGTCTAAGATATATTTATGCCGTATTTCTCCGCAAGCCTGAAACGGAGGGCGGCATCAGACACCGGATTGTCTTCCGACTGCA
>JAAYNN010000042.1 GCA_012520835.1 Dehalococcoidales bacterium | reverse complement strand
GGCAATCAAATCGTCCAGCTTACTCATTGGTTTTGTCATCCTTTATCTGCCAGTACCCGGTTTTATCCGAACCGATGCGTATGAGAATACCCTGTTCCCGCAACTCCCTGATGTGCCTTTCGATTGTACGTGCCGAGCGGTTTAAAAGCAAAGCCAACTCCTTTGCGGATAGTGCGGGTTGTTCTCTTAATTTGTCGATAATGCCGGCTTTTACTCCGACATTTACTCCGACATTTACTCCGACACCAAATTCTTTTGCAGCGGTTTCGGTGGCGATATCGACGTACTTGTAGAGGGAGTTTTCGACAGCATCCAGCATAAAG
Source organism: Dehalococcoidales bacterium (assembly GCA_012520835.1). Classification (GTDB taxonomy): domain Bacteria; phylum Chloroflexota; class Dehalococcoidia; order Dehalococcoidales; family UBA5627; genus UBA5627. The sequence goes on along the minus strand of JAAYNN010000042.1, from coordinate 6,491 downwards.
TTGATAAACGGACGGCAGTCTATCCCGTTATTATAAGAATCCTGCAGTGCTTTGTAGTATAACGCCTGATTGTTATGCACTATAGTCTCAACCGGCATCCAGGCAAAGAGCGGATTCCACTTTGAAAGTATCAGCGTTTGCCAGAGGCGGCCGATGCGTCCGTTGCCATCACGGAACGGGTGGATATGCTCCAGCATAAAGTGCACGGTGGAGCTCTTGATCAGCGGATGTGCTTCGCTGGCATGTCCCCAGCCGAGTAATTGCGCTACCAAATCAGGCACTTCTTCAGGAGCCGCTCCTCGGTGCAGTACCTTGCCGTCGTTGCGCACTACCGCCACATCGACCGAGCGGAAAAGGCCGGATTCGTTGATAAGCGCGGCAGTCATTAAGCCATGCGCTTTTAAGAGGTCGGCAACGCTCCACGGATTGTAATGGGCGAGTTCTTTATAGGCTTGCCAGGCATTCTGCACTTCTTTGATGTCCTTCGGAGTACCCAACACATGTCTTCCGTTGATAACATCCGTAACCTGCCCGAGAGTAAGATTGTTGCCTTCGATTGCCGTTGAAGCATGAATTGACATAATGCGGTTGAGTTTACGCAACTGCAGGACATCAGCGGAACGTTCCTCACTGATTTTAACGCGTTCCAGTAATGCGTGTATAACGCCGATTTTTTCATGCCATAAGGGAGATTCGGAATAGTAAATCTGATTAATCACGCTACTCTCCTATCTCAGCTATAATAGCGGCAATTTCCTTGCGTAATATATCCTCGCGGGCAACGATTTCATCGATTTCGGCATTGAGTTTTTTAATATCGATAACCTCTCGTTTATCCTCTTGAGCTACATAGGTGGAAACGGAAAGGCTGTAATCCTGTGCGGCGATCTCGCCATTGCCGACAAGACGGCTGAAGTAATCTACATTATTCCTTTCGCTATAAACGGAAACGATATGTTCGATGTTCTCATCGGTCAGCTTGTTGCTGTTGGTGACTTTGATGAACTCGCGGGAAGCGTCAATAAACAGGGTGCTGTTCTCTTTTTTCGATTTTTTCAATACCATAATGCAGGTGGCGATGCTGGTGCCGAAAAACAGCTTGTCCGGCAGTTGAATGACACAATCGACATAGTTGTTATCAATCAGGTATTTCCTGATTTTCTGCTCTGCACCGCCGCGATAGAGTATGCCGGGAAAGCAGACGATTGCCGCTGTGCCGCTGGTGGCAAGCCATGAAAGGCTGTGCATGATAAAGGCAAGGTCGGCTTTGGATTTCGGCGCCAGCACTCCGGCAGGTGAAAAACGCGGGTCGTTAATAAGAAGCGGGTTGTTGTCGCCTTCCCAGCGGATAGAGTAGGGCGGATTGGAAACGATGGCTTCAAATGGTTCGTCGTCCCAGTGGAGCGGGTCGGTCAGCGTATCGCCGTGCCCGATGTCGAATTTGTCATAATCTATGTCATGCAGGAACATATTGATACGGCAGAGATTATAGGTAGTGAGATTGATTTCCTGCCCGAAGAAGCCTAACCTTACATTTTCTTTTCCCAGTATTTTGGCAAATTTTAAAAGCAGTGAGCCTGAACCGCAGGCAGGGTCGTATACCTTATTCACCTCGGTTTTACCCACTAAAGTGAGGTGAGCCAGCAATTCCGATACCTCTTGCGGCGTGAAAAATTCCCCCCCGCTTTTGCCGGCGTTGGAAGCATACATGCTCATCAGAAACTCGTAGGCGTCCCCGAAGGCGTCTATGCTGTTATCCTTATAATCGCCAAGCTTCATTTCGCCAATGCCATTCATCAACTTGACGAGTTTTTCATTGCGTTTTGCTACAGTGCTGCCCAACTTATTGCTGTTGACATCTATATCATCGAATAAGCCTTTAAAATCGTCTTCACTTTCGTAGCCCTGTGCCGAAGACTCGATATTTTTGAATACTTTTTCCAGAGTTTCATTCAGGTTTTCATCTTTTGCGGCATTGCGGCGCACATTTTCAAACAGTTCGCCGGGCAGTATGAAAAAACCTTTCGTGGCGACCAGGTCTGGACGTGCCTGTTCCGCCTGTTGGTCGGATAGTTTGGCATAATCGAAGGTTGTATTGCCGGTCTCCCATTCGCCTGCATTGATATAGTTTGTAAGATTCTCGGATATATAGCGGTAAAATAACATTCCCAGTACATATTGTTTGAAATCCCAGCCGTCTACGCTGCCTCTCAAATCGTCAGCAATATTCCAGATAGTACGGTGCAACTCAGCGCGTTCCTGTTCTTTTCTATTATTAGCCATAATTGCTTTCTCCTTGACTGTATCGCAAACAATATTACGCTTATTTATAACAGAAAAGATTCATATTTACAATATTTACAAAGAAAATTGCCAAGATAAGGCTGGCTGTTGATTAAATCTTAACAATTACCTTAGCCATCGGCAGCTATCCAAGGCTGTTTTCCGTAATGAGTTTATTGCCGGGATAAAAAAAGAGCGGATTATCCCGCTCCTTTCCGCCTTTGGTAATTTGCAATTTAGAATCTATCCTGCAGGTTCTTGCGCTTAATCACCCGTTTCCAGCTTCCCCCCCTGGCTTTCATCTCCTTGATTCTGGGAATATAGCTGAGGAAGGGAACCAGTATCAGCAGGGTGGTATAGAGTATATAATCGGGGCGGTCATATACCAGCCACGCCACGAACGGAAAGCTCACCATGGCTATGCCATAGCTGAGGGTGGGGAATTTGGTAATAGCGGTCAGAATCAGGAATATAGTTAACACGATGGGAATAGCCCAGGGGATGAAATAGATTATGGCGCCGATGGCAGTGGCGCCCCCCTTGCCCCCCTTGAATTTCAACCAGACCGGGTAATTGTGTCCCAGTACCACTATAAAACCGCAGATGAATATGTAGAGGTTGGGAATATCCAGCACAAGGTCGGCCAGTGCAACAGCGGCTACGCCTTTCAAGATGTCTGTGGCCAGTACCATAATGCCGACGCCTTTGCCGAGGTTGTAAAACGAATTCATGGCACCCATGTTATGGCTGCCGACGTTGCGGATATCGATTTTTTTGGTCAGCCTGCCGGCGATATAGGCTGATGGTATTGAGCCAAGCAAATAAGCGGCTATAAAAGCAGCGATGATTTTAATTACGATTATATCCATCACTTTATTCCTACCCGATTAAATTAGCGCTGTTTCGACGGAGCGAGGTCCTGGATATTCAATCGCAGCCTTTCTTCTCCGCGCCAGCGTTCCAGTCTTAGATTATATACTATATCGATATGCGAATGCATTCCTTTGGAACGTTCGCCGAGGCCGAAAGCTACCGCTTCCCAATTGACATTGTTCTGTTTCAGTCTCAGCCTCAGGTGGTCGCCGTTATTACCCATGGTCTGGCAGGTGACCACCTCAACGCTGCGGCTTAAAAAGGTGGGAACAGGATTTCCCATACCGAAAGGCGCCAGGCTTTGCAGCGATTGATAGGTTTCGCCTCCCATTTGCGATAGCGTCGTTACGGCATCGATATCCAGTTTGGGGCGCAGGTCGAGCCCTTCAAGCTGCTCTTCCGCTATCTGTCCGAGTTTCTCTTCCAATCTGGCAAGATTTTTAGTTGGCATGGTAAAACCGGCTGCCCTGTCATGGCCGCCGAAATCGCTCATCAGTTCGTGGCATTCATTGAGCGCTTTTATAATATTGAATTCGGGTATGCTGCGGCAGCTTCCGTTGCTGGATTTTTCTCCCACCTTGATGACGATGGAGGGGCGGTAGAACTCCTCCGAAAGCCTGCCTGCCACCAGTCCGATGATGCCGGGCGGATAATCAGGGTCGCTGGCGATTAAAAGCGGGGCGATTCCCTTGGCCTGCACCTGCTCCCTGGCTTTTGCCAGCGAGCGGCTGGTCATCTTCTGGCGTTCCGAGTTCTGTTCTTCTAAAAGTATCGATAAATCCTGTGCCTCCTCGGTCGATTCCGTTACCATCAATTTATAGCTGGTTAAGGCGTGTTCCAGCCTGCTGGCGGCGTTAAGCCGCGGAGCCAGCGCCCATGAAATTTCCTCGGTGCCGATGTTAGCTATATCGATTCCAGCCAAAATTGAAATTTCCCTGATACCCGGGCGGCGGTTCTTGCTGAGCTCTTTTAGCCCCTGCTTCACCAGGTAGCGGTTTTCTCCCAAAAGCGGCATCATATCGGCAACGGTTCCAAGGGCAACCAGATCGAGATAATTTGCTATCTGCTTTTCCCAGCCTATGCCTTTGTAAAGGGCTTCTAAAAACTTGTAGGCAACGCCTACCCCCGCCAGTTCATCGAAGGGGTATTTGGAATCATCTCTCTTGGGGTCGACGACGGCAACAGCCTCAGGCAGTTCGCCCAGCGGAGTGTGATGGTCTGTGATAACGATATCCAGCCCGTGTCTTTTGGCTTTTTTTACCTGTGCGATGCCGGTAACTCCGCAGTCCACCGTAATAACCAGCGATATGCCTTCGCCTTTCAGGTAGTCCAGCGCCGCGGAATTAAGCCCATGTCCTTCACGGATGCGATGAGGGATGTATGGCGTGATATCGCCTCCCAGCGCTTGTAACCCTTGCACCAGTATGGCGGTGCCGGTAATCCCATCGACATCGAAGTCGCCGTAAACGGCAATTTTTTCACCGGAGAGTAAACCCTGGTAAACACGGTTGATAGCCTGGTGAATGTCGGGCAGCAGCAGCGGGTCTCCCGACAGGCTGCTATCTGCCTTAATAAAAGCCTCTATTTGTGCCGGGTTCGTTAATCCGCGGTTATACATCAATTGTGCAAGCAGGGGAGAAAAGCCGCAATCGGTGGCGGGATGGCCGGCTGGTACCAGCGGCAGGAGATTCCAGCGAAGGTGATTCAAATTGCTTCCTCTCTACTCTTCGCAACATCTGCTTTATGACGGCATAGTCTTTTGATGACAGCCCCGGAGAGAGGCGTTATTTTAATGCCGTTATTTTGAAACATCTGTTAAGAGTGATAATGTTCTGGCTATTTATAACACAATACCCGCTTTTTCTGCAAGGATATGCACCATTTGCTATAATCTTTTTGGCATCCGGAGGCAGGGATTGAGTAAAGGAACGAGAACAATACGTGCAGCGTTCGATACGCTTGGCTGCAAGCTGAATCAGGCTGAGGCCGAGTCTTTATCAGAAAAGTTTGTCCAGGCGGGTTATCAGGTCGTCGCCCCCGATGATGAATTCGATGTTTATATCTTGAATACATGTACGGTGACCCATATCGCCGACCGTAAAGCCAGGCATCTCTTACGTATGGCGCACCGCCGCAATCCCGGAGCTGTTTTAGTGGCCGCCGGTTGCTATGCCGAGCACGCCGCAAGCGACCTTATCAAAATCGATGGCGTAAGGCTGGCTGTGGGAAATCATGAGAAGATGAGCCTGCCGCAGCTTTTAATAGAATCGGGGTTGGTATCTTCCGATGGATTAGTTGTGACTGCCGGCGGTGTCGGCGCCAATCTCAGGACGCGCTCGTTTATAAGCATACAGGACGGCTGCAATAATTTCTGTTCATACTGCATCGTGCCTTATGTGCGCGGACGGGAGAAGAGCGTTTCCCCCGGGATGATAATCAAAGAAATTTCGGAAAAGGTCTCTTGCGGATACAGGGAAGTTGTTTTAACCGGCACCGAAATCGGTTCGTATAATTATGATGGATTGACACTGGAGAGCCTGATTGACATAATACTTAAAGAAACCACAGTCGAGCGTTTGAGACTGTCATCTTTGCAGCCGCAGGAAATCACTCCGGGCCTGATAGCATTGTGGAAAAACGGGAGGTTATGCTCCCATTTTCACATGTCTCTGCAGAGCGGCAGCGATACTGTTTTAAAGAGAATGAGGCGGCTCTATACTACAGCCGATTATCTGGGAGCTGTTTCCCTAATCCGCTCCGTGGCAGGGGAGGCCGCCATTACCACTGATATTATTGCCGGTTTCCCGGGAGAGAGCGATCAAGAATTTTCTGAAGGCCATGATTTTTGCAAGCAAATCGGCTTTGCACGCATCCATGTCTTTTCTTATTCAAAGAGGCGCGGCACCGCAGCCAGCATCATGCCGGACCAGATATCCCCGCAGGTCAAGAAAAAACGCAGCGATATTATGCTCAAACTGGCGGAAGATTCAGCCGCTGCTTTCCACAGTAATTATATCGGAAAGAATCTGCGGGTACTCTGGGAACAGGCCGATAACGGCATCTGGAGCGGGTATTCCGCTAATTATATTAAAGTGTATACAGAGAGCGACAGTGATTTAACCAATGTAATTAGTAACGTATCGGTTGAACGTCTATATGGGGATGGGGTGTGGGGAGAGATAAAACTATGATGTCATTGACAATTATGCGGGACAGAAGCAGGATTTATCTAAAGAAAGCCATGATAAAAATGGCTCCCCGACCAGGATTCGAACCTAGAACCTGGCGGTTAATCCCGACCTGTCGGGACTCTACCGTTGAGAAATAAGTTTGTC
>JAAYNN010000003.1 GCA_012520835.1 Dehalococcoidales bacterium | reverse complement strand
GCCTGTCAGCCATTTTAGACATGCTGCCACAGGTGCTTGCAAAAGTTAAAAAAATGCCGAAACCCCATTATAATAAGCTCCAGCAGTTGCAGAAGGATTTCAGGTTGCTGCTGGATGCCTGTATAAAATCCGCCAGGTACACCTTGAAAATAGAAAAAAAACATTCACGACTGGGATTTTCGATGGCGGTCTTCTGGACAAATCTGGCAGTCAGTTTTAAAAAATCGCTCGCGCCTAAAATGGATAAATTAGTTCGCGATTTCGATAAAGGAGGACTCCTCTGAAAATACTTGTTGTAGGCAACGGCGGTAGAGAACATACTCTGGTATGGAAACTTGCTCAAAGCCCTAAAGTTACCAAAATCTATGTTGCCCGCGGTAATGCCGGTACGGCACAGCTGGCGCAAAACCTGGACATAAATGCGGATGATAGCGCTGCCCTTTTAGGTTTCGCCTTAGATAACAAAATAGGGTTGACCGTCGTTGGCCCGGAAGTGCCCCTGGCAGCAGGAATTGTCGATGTCTTTCAAGCTAAAGGATTAAGAATTTTCGGCCCTACTAAAGCAGCTGCACAGATTGAATCCAGCAAGGTTTTTGCCAAGAATTTAATGCACAAGTATGGAATTCCCTGCGCTAAAAGCGTCAATTTTTCTTCTTATGAGGAAGCTATAAAATACCTTCAGGCACAGGACATGCCGATTGTTATCAAGGCGGATGGGCTGGCAGCCGGTAAAGGCGTTACCGTTGCGGAGACCAGAGATAAGGCTTTGCAAGCACTCTCGGACATAATGGAAGCCCGGCTGTATGGAGACGCTGGCAGCAGCGTTGTTATCGAGGAAAAAATGACCGGGCGGGAGATGAGTATATTTTTTGTAGCAGATGCTGCTACCTCGATGCCCATGGTTTCGGCCTGCGACTACAAAACAGTCTATGATGGCAATAAGGGGGCGAATACCGGAGGAATGGGTTGCTACAGCCCTCCTTTTTTTCTCACGCCGGAACTGGATTCTGAAATCGCCGGTAAAATTATGTATCCGACAATTGAAGCCCTGAAAAAAGAGGGGTTCCCTTATCAGGGGGTTTTATACGGCGGTTTGATGATTACCGATAGTGGAGCGAAAGTAATGGAATTCAATGCCCGCTTCGGAGACCCTGAAACACAGGTAATTCTGCCGCGCCTGAAATCCGACCTTCTCGATATTATGCTGGGTGTTGCCGATAATAATCTTAAGAATGTTAAAATGGAATGGACTGAAGAAGTTTGCGTAGGAGTAGTCATGGCTTCGGGCGGTTATCCGGGTAGTTTCAGGAAAGGCTTACCGATAACCGGTTTAAATGATGTTGATAAAGATGTAATGGTATTCCATGCCGGAACTAAGCTCGATTCTTCAGGCAACGTTGTCACCGACGGCGGACGTGTTTTAACAGTAGTCGCACTGGGAAAAAACTACACCCAGGCACGGGAAAAAGTTTATAATAATATTTCACGGATTCATTTTGACGGCTGTCATTATCGAAAAGACATTGCCCTTTTTTAAGGGATTGTAATAAAGGAGATTAGTATGCCGAAAGTTGTTGTAGTTATGGGGTCCGAATCGGATTCTGAAACAGTAAAACCGGCTGTTGATATTTTGAATATGCTCGGCATCGACCATGAAGTTAAAGTGTTGTCGGCTCACCGCAAACCGGAAAAAGTGAGACAGTTCGGTTTATCCGCTAGGGAAAACGGCATCGAGGTTATCATAGCTGCTGCCGGCGGAGCGGCTCATTTACCGGGAGTTATTGCCAGTTGGACCACCATTCCGGTTATCGGCGTGCCTGTTGCCAGCAGCGAGTTGAAAGGGGTAGATGCGCTCTATTCAATAGTGCAAATGCCGGGAGGCATTCCGGTCGCTACCGTAGCTATTGGAACCGCCGGTGCTAAAAATGCGGCATTTCTGGCTGCAGAGATACTGGGCTTAAAGTACGATAATATAAGAAAGGCTTATGAAGATTACAGGCAAGAAATGGCAAAGGATAAAGGGGAGGCAACCAAATGATAGAACGTTATAGCCGGCCACAGATGAAACAGGTGTGGTCGGATGAGAATAAATTTTCCAGGTGGCTGGATGTTGAAATTGCGGTATGTGAGGCCTGGGCTGAGCTTGGAAAGATACCCAGGAGCGCTGTCCCTAAAATCAAGATGGCGCGTCTGAATATGAAACGCATGGAGGAGATTCTCCGGGAAACTCATCATGATATGACTGCTTTTATCGGCTCGATATCCGAAAGCATCGGTCCCGAGGCCAGATTTATTCACCTTGGAATGACATCCTCGGACGTTATGGATACTGCTCTTAGCCTGCAACTGGTTGAAGCATCCAATATTTTAAATGAAGATATAAAAGCACTGCTATCGGTACTGATGGAAAAAGCGATTAAGTATAAATATACGGTAATGATAGGTAGAACACACGGCATCCATGCCGAACCCACATCCTTCGGGCTGAAACTGGCATTGTGGATCGAGGAGATGCAGCGCAATCGCCAGAGACTGGTAGATGCGACAAAGATGATTGCCGTAGGTAAAATCTCGGGAGCTGTCGGTACATATGCTACCCTTTCCCCCGAAGTAGAAGAAAAAGCCTGTGCTAAACTGATGCTGAGCCCGGCCTCGATTTCAAATCAGGTTCTGCAGCGCGACAGGCACGCACAATTTGTTACCACGCTGGCAATAATTGCCAGCTCTCTGGAAAAATTTGCTACTGAAATCCGCGGGCTTCAGAAAACCGATACACGCGAGGTCGAAGAGCCGTTCAGCGAAGGCCAAACGGGTTCATCGGCGATGCCTCACAAGAGAAATCCTGAACTCTGCGAGAGAATCTGTGGGTTGGCCAGACTTATCAGGGGCTACTCCGTTACCGCTATGGAAAACATCTCTCTCTGGCACGAGAGGGATATCAGCCATTCCTCTACTGAACGGGTGATTATGCCGGATGCCTGCCTGGCACTGGATTATATGCTGTCGATATTCACCAATATCATAGACGGACTGCTGGTTTATCCCGATGCCATGGAAAAGAATCTCAACAGGACAAAGGGACTGGTATATTCACAGAGGGTAATGCTGGCTTTAATCGATAAAGGTCTCAGCAGGCAGGAAGCATATAAAATGGTTCAGAGAAACGCTATGAAATCATGGAAAAAAAGCAAGGATTTTCTTAAACTGCTGAAAGCCGACAAGGAAGTCATCGAAAAAATATCTCCCGAAGAACTGGATTCCATCTTCGATTATAAATATTACCTGCGCTTTGTGGATGAAATCTTCAAGAGGCTGGGACTGACCGAAAGCCAGTGTAAAAAGAAATACATGGCACTGGAACCGAAACAGCTGGGACCGAGAGCTTTATAAATATGCAAAATGCTGTTTTACTGAAAACCGAACTTCCCCTGCCGTTATTTATTCTCGGTAAAGTACGCGATACCTACGATATGGGCAAATATATTCTGATAGTTGTTACCGACAGGATTTCAGCCTTTGATATCGTGTTGCCATGCGGCATTCCCCATAAAGGCAAGGTGCTCAATCAGATTTCTGCCTTTTGGTTCGATAAAACAAAGGATATCTTAGGGAATCATGTTGTTTGCGTGGTTAATGATGCAGCTATTCTTAACGATTACCTATCGAAGGATAAACAGGTTAAGTTCCCAGAATATCTGAGCGGACGTTCAATGCTGGTAAAGAAAGCCCAACGACTGCCGATTGAATGCGTGGTGCGCGGTTATATTTCCGGTTCCGCCTGGAGCGAATACAGTAAACACAGTACGGTTTCGGGGATTAAAATGCCGGCAGGTTTATTGGAAAGCCAGAAACTGGAAAGCCCGATTTTTACCCCTACCACCAAGGCTGACCAGGGTCATGATTTACCGATGACCATGCCCGAAGTGGAAGCTATGGTCGGCAAATCGCTGGCGAATGAAATAAGGGATGCCAGTATAAATATATATAATAACGCCGTGGAATATGCCAAAACACGCGGTTTTATAATTGCCGATACCAAGTTCGAATTCGGCATCGATAACGGCAGATTGATAATCATCGATGAAATGCTGACACCGGATTCGAGCCGTTTCTGGGAAGCGGACATGTATAAAGCCGGACAATCTCAGGATAGCTATGATAAGCAAATTGTCAGGGATTGGCTGAACAAGTCCGGCTGGAATAAAGAGCCGCCCGCCCCTGTTCTACCGGATGACGTAATCGCAAAGACAGCACAACGCTATATCGAGGCTTACGAGAAACTGACCGGCAGGAAGTTCAATTAATCAATCTGAACAATTATCCCTCACCTGACATCCGGTTTGCAGAATAATACTTTCTCCCAGGGTAGGTAGTAAGGTAATAATACAATCCGTTGTTGGTGGATTTTTATAAAGCCGTTCGTGGTGAGCCTGTCGAACCACAACGGCGACTATTAGCGAGTATGTTTTCTTCCGTTCGTTTGACCCTTCGATAAACTCAAAGCGAACGGAAATCTTATTTCTCCCTTAATTATATTGCCATGCTGAGTTCGTCCTTTACGAACTCAGCATCCGGGGAGGGGTAATTAACGCGTTACCGCCTGTTGCCGAGGATACCTTTGTGCTGGTACTCCCCACCCCCGGATCCTTCAGTCCCGACTTGCCAGAGCTTCAGGATGACAGTTAATTGTTTTTGGCATGCTGAGCGCAGCGAAGCATCTAAAGGCCATTCGATAAGCCTTAGATTCTTCGGCTTCGCCTCAGAATGACAATTGTGTGGCTACTCCCCGCACAACAAAATTCCTATTTGTCATGCTGAATTCATGAGGAACAAATGAAGCATCCGGGGTGGGGGAATTAAGCCGTTCGTTGTTAAATTATAAAGCCGTTCGTGGTGAGCTTGTCGAACCATAACGGCGATGTATTAAACTAGAATTCCGTTCGTGTCCTTCGACAGGCTCGGATGTGCGGATATTATCGGAGCCTTATCGAAGGCTGTTGAGTTCCATAGTTCGGAACGAAATCCCGACAGGTCGGGATCGAACCGTAAGCTTTATCAGTCAACAGTGATAAGCTGTTTTACAACTGTCCCTTGGTGCTGGGCAATTCTCCTGATATACGCGGGTCGATTTTGACGGCAGCGCCCAGCGCTCTCCCCAGTGCTTTAAATGTTGCCTCGGCTTTATGGTGGTCGTTGGTACCATAAACAACCCTGGCGTGCAGATTCATTTTGGCTTCGATAGCCAGTGTTTCCAAAAAGTGGCGCACTAGATCGGTGGGAAAACCGAACATATCATTGTCGTCGAATTGCATATCAAGTACCGAGTATCCCCTGCCGCTGAGGTCAACGGCCACAAAAGCCAGCGATTCATCCATCGGAACGCTGGCATCCGCCATGCGGGTAATACCGCGCTTTTCTCCCAGCGCCTCGCAAAAGGCCTTCCCCAGGCAGATGGCAACATCTTCAACCATGTGATGGATATCGTCGCCGGTAGCTGACAGTGTTATGTCAATTAAACTGTGCTTCGATAACTGCGACAACAGATGATCGAAAATACGATTGCCGGTACACATTTCGTAATCGCCGCTGCCATCGATATCGATTTTCAGGTTGATATTGGTTTCTCTGGTATCCCTTTTAATACTGGAAGTTCTCATCGCCTTATAATCCCTCCCCTATTTTATTGAGAGCCTGAATAAGCGCTTTATTTTCTTCCGGCTTGCCGACGCTTATTCTTAAACTGTCTTTTAATAACGGGGTATAGAAGTAGCGCACCAGAATACCCATTTCTTCGAGTTTCTGCTGGATGTCTTTTGCTCTTCCTTTTAATACGGCGCATAAAATAAAGTTCGCTTTTGAAGGATACGGTTTCAACCAGCCTGTCTGCTGCAATAAGGTATAAAGGTTATCACGTTCAGCAGAAATGATTTTAACCTTCTCCATAAGGTATTCTTTATCTTTTACAGATTCTATGGCAGCCAGCTGTGCGGCAACATTGACGCAATAAGGTTCCTTGATTTTTAATAATATATTGGCTATTTCCAGCGGGAACATTCCATAACCGATTCTTAAACCGGCAAGCCCCGCCCATTTACTGAATGTCCTGATCACCATTAAGTTTTTGTATTTTCCCACGAGTTGAGCCATTGTTTCGCCAGTGAATTCGTAATAAGCTTCATCCACCAGTGTCGGAATTCCGCTATCCAAAACTGCCAGTATGTCCTTTTTAGGCATAATAGTGCCAGTCGGATTGTTGGGTGTGGCTAACAGTATCAGCTTGGTTTTCGGAGTGATAGCTTTTTTAAGCGCTTTAACGTCCACCATGAAATTTTCATCTCTCAATACATTTACCGTAGTTCCGTCCACCAGGTTGATAAAAAACTGGAACATGGCAAATGTCGGGATGCAGTTGATTACTTCATCGCCTTTGGAAATAAAAAGCCTCATCAATAGGTCGATAAGCTGGTCACTTCCGGCGCTGGCAACGATATGCTCCATGGGAACACCTGTATAATCCTGCAGATGTTTTCTCAGTTCCTGCTGCCCCGAATCGGGGTAGATATGTATGCCTTTATATTCCGCAAGCGCTTTTTCCACCTTCGGAGAACATCCATAAGGATTCTCGTTGGCATCCAGTTTAATAATTTTATCAACTGGAACGCTTATTTTTCCTTTAAGCGTCTCCGGTGCTTTACTGGCGGCATAACCACCGAAACTTTTTAACTCCGGACGTATATACTTTCCAATTCCTTCTTCAAACATATCAATCCCTCTTTTTATTAACTTTCAGTTAAACGCACATGAATCGTTCTTGAATGCGCCTGCAAACCCTCTGCTTCAGCAATAGTCATGGCTACGGGCCCGTATTTTTCCAGTTCCTCCCTGGTCACGTTTACCAGATTGGTATATTTAATAAAATCGGATATATTCAACGGCGATGCAAATCTGGCAGTCCCGCTGGTTGGTAAAGCGTGGCTTGGCCCGGCTACATAATCACCCATAGCAACTGTCGGTGCATATCCATAGAAAATACAACCGGCATTGGTTATTTTATCAAGATATTCTTCAGCATTCACCATATCAAGGCAGAGATGCTCGGGGGCATAAAGATTGGATAATTCGATAGCCTCATCCATGCTGTCCACAATGATTATGATACCATTATTTGCCAGTGATTCCGAAGCGATTTTACACCGGTTTAATTCCTGCATTTGGGCCTCGACTTCACGTTCAACTGCGTTAGCCAGCGAAGGGGAATCTGTAATCAGTATCGAGGAAGCCAGCGTGTCATGTTCAGCCTGTGCTAATATTTCGGCAGCCAGTAGCTTTGCTTTGGCTTTGATATCGGCAATAATGAGTACTTCGCTGGGTCCCTGTAATCCGTCGATATCCACAGTGCCGTATACCATCTTTTTGGCCAGCATAACAAAGATATTGCCCGGGCCGCATATTTTATCTACTGCCGGTACCGATTGAGTACCGTAAGCCAGCGCGCCGATAGCCTGAGAACCTCCCATGCAGAAAACATGGTCCACTTCGGCGATATAGGCAGCTGCCAGCGTTACCGCCGGCACTTTTCCATCCTTGCCCGGCGGAGTTGCCAGTATCACCTGTTTGACTCCGGCTACCTTAGCAGGAATTGCCGTCATCAGGACTGTGGATGGGTAGCTGGCAGTACCACCCGGTGCGTACACCCCCACCCTGTCCAGCGGACGGGCAATGGTACCCTGCCCCATATTCTTAATACCGCCAAATAAGGCATTTTTTTGATCGACATGAAACGCCCTGATCTGCCCGGCAGCCACTTCCAGAGCTTTATAGAGGTCGCGGTCTATTTCATAACGGGCTTCATTTATTTCACGCCGCGATACCGCGATTTCCGATAAATTAATATTGTCAATTTTCAGGGTATAGTCTATTAAAGCCTTATCACCGTTTTTACGGACATCGTCAACAATTTGCTTAACTACCTGTTCCGGATCTCCGGTTCCATACATCTCCATCAACCTGTTGCGAAAAGCCGCAGAAATCGCGTATCCACCTGAAATAACCTTCCTGGAAAGCAGGGATTCAGCTTCTTTGAAACCTCTGATAATTCTCATTTTAAGTCATCTCCATGGCGCCCTTTAAGGCGCTTATAAGAAACTCCATTCTTTCTGTTTTTCTGCTATTGCTGCACTTTCTGGTGCTGCCGATAAGACAGGCAGTCGATTCAAACAATTTATCGATAATCCTCAGATGGTGCCGTGCGATGGTCCCGCCGGTTTCCGTATTTTCAATCAGCAAATCAGCGTCTTCAGGCAGGAAGCCTTCGGTGGCTCCCCATGTTGGAATGATACGGTACCTGTCTATGCGGTTGTCCCGGACATAGCGGTCGGCAATATTGATATATTCGGTAGCTACCCGGCAGGTAATCTGGTTATCTTTGCAGTACTTCCACCATGTCGCAATATCTTCAACCGGCAACTTTTCATCGATTACAGCAACGATTTTAACCCATCCGTATTTCAGGTCGAGCAGTTCCTCAATCGGGCTATTGGGGAATTGATATTTATGGTCGATGAGCCAATCACGGCCTGTTATAGCCAGGTCGAAATTGCCGTTGGCTATCTGCAGCGGCATATCCTGCGGCCTGATTACTTTTATAAAATAACCATCCAGGTTGCTCGTCGGCCTGCGGTTGCCTGTCTGTGAAGGATAATCGTCGACTTTTATCCCAACTTTATCGAAAATGCGGCATACATGTGCCTGCTGATGCCCGTCAGGTAGAGCCAGCCTTACCATATCATGCGAAACTTTCGTAAAAGACCTGGCTGCCGGCTTCTCGGTTGTCTTGATGATATGAAAGGTCTTCGGAAAATCACAGGAAGACTCCAGCAAATCGGTCAGTGAAGACAGGATATCAGCCATATTTTTAGTTCTCAAGCTGTTGTTGTTGGCAATCAGGTAGGCTTTAAAATCGACGACCTTGATAAAAGGCACCAGCCCGGCATCAAGAATGTCCTTTTCCGATTTTCGCGGCAGCAGCACAATTTCGGCATCCTCAGGAGGATAAACTTCAGCGCCGCCCCACAGTGGGAAGATGCTGAAACGTTTAAGCCGTAATTTTCCTGCCAGCGTTTCCGCCAGGTTGGGATATTCGCCGGCGATGCGGGTGATGCCTTTTCTGGATGAAAGTTTTTCGGTATCGGCCATCTCTCCCGGTAAAGCGGCAGCATACAGGGCGCCCTCGCCATATCCGAGGTCGACTATTTTAACAACGGAACTGCTGGGGTATTTAACCAGCAACTCTTCCGTCCAGTCCAACCCGCATATACCGAGGTCGTAATTGCCGACGGCGATTTGTATTGGTATGTCTTTTTCCTGCAACACCTTTATATTGATATCCGGAAACCTGGCGGATTTCAAACGGTAATAACGCAATTTTTCGTCATAGCCGTCTATTTCCCAGCCAGCTTTCTCAAGCAAAACAGCGGTGCTGTTCAATAAACGTCCTTTAGGTAAAGCAATATTAAGAGACATCTTCAGTACATCCCAGTAATTTTAAAATATCACAGGCATCATCTGTCTTTGTGGTTTCTTTTGAGGTAATATCAGTTAAAACAAATTTGGGTGTTTTGCTGCTGACTTCAAGTTCCCATCCATAGCCCGTTCCCGGTTTATCATCGAGCGATATGACAACGATATAACCGAAATCACGCAGGATTTCAGCCAGATCGAATCCTTCTTCCATGGCATTGGCTTCAATTCTAACCAGTATTTTATTGACATCCAGTTCAGCCAGAGCCTCCGGTTCAAAAAGTTTTATCACCTCGTCCATATAAAGGGCAAACCCGGCTGCCGGCGTTGACTGGCCTCCCATTTGCGGAATAAGAGCATCATATCTGCCGCCGCCGCCGATAACATTCTCTCCGATTAATAAATGGAATATCAGGCCGGTATAGTACTCGAATCCCTTGCCCGAGGCTATGTCGATTCTGTAATCGATGCCCAGGGTTTCAAGCTTTTCAACAATGTCTATAAAATTATCGAGCGGTTGAGATATACTGTCCAGCTTCTTTCCCGATAATGCCTTTATATTTTTTAAGAATCCTGAGGTTTTGCCTTTAAGTCCCACAAGCAGGTTCAGAGCTTCGACAGTCTCCGGTTTATCCATTTTAACAATATCGAGAGCGGCAGAATCACCTTCCAGTATGCGTGAGAAAATGCTGTTCTTCTCATCAGAACTCAATTCCAGGCTGTCCAATAAAGCCTTTATCAGGCCGGCATGGGACAATTTTATCTTAATATCGGAAAGGCCAAGCTGTCTCAATACATCGAGAGATAGAGAAACGAGTTCGATATCCGAAAGCGCACTATTAACGCCGATAAGCTCTGCTCCGCACTGCCATTTCTCGCGCGACTTTTTACCGGTTTCTTCAAACATGAACAGATTGGTGACATAGAATAATCGGGCAAGCCCGCTTTTACTGTTATCGATATAATACCTTGCGGTCGGTATCGTGCCATCCGGCTTCAATACCACTCTCTCGCCGCTCCAGCCGTCCCAATCAAGAAACGAATAGACTTTACCCAGCATGTTGGGAGTCAGGGTGCCGGCCGAGGTAAAAAGATATAGATATTCAATTGTCGGAGTACGTATTTCGTCGTAGCCCCAGCCTATGCAGCAATCCCGGAAAGTATCCTCAACTAAACGAAAAGCCCGCATATCGTCGGGCGTCAGGTCTTTAAAACCCCTGCATTTTTCTGCTTTCATATTATTATTTCCTTACTTTATTAATGTGTAAATTCTACTATAAAA
Organism: Dehalococcoidales bacterium; assembly: GCA_012520835.1. Lineage (GTDB taxonomy): Bacteria > Chloroflexota > Dehalococcoidia > Dehalococcoidales > UBA5627 > UBA5627. The sequence goes on along the minus strand of JAAYNN010000003.1, from coordinate 2,797 downwards.
AATGTATTCTGTACAAATATATAAGGTTATTTTATCAGCTTGCAGACAGAATACAGGAAGGTTATACTCTAATTGTGTCTTATATTACCGTACTTTTATAGGGATACGAAAGGAGGGGGTGAATTATAATTGGATATATGGCTTGTTGTAATAATCGTAATCCTTTCTGTATTTTTACTTGTGTTTGTTATTGAACGGATTATAACCGCTCATAAAAAGCAGGTGTCTACCGGAAGAGAAGACCTGGTCGGGAAATCAGCCGTTGTTAGAAAAGAATTGAACCCTGAAGGCACGGTATTTGTCGAGGGCGAAATCTGGCTGGCCAGAATAGACAGCGGCATTGCCGAACCCGGAGATTATGTGGTAATTCAGAAGTCCGACGGGCTTAAGCTATATGTTTCAAAAAATAATATTGAAGGAGGCAACTGATGGATCTTTATACAATTATCATAATAGTAGCTGCGGTTTTATTACTCATATCTCTAGCGGTTAGAGTTGTAGCCGAGTATGAAAGAGGGGTTATATTCAGGCTGGGCAGGCTGATAGGGGCAAAAGGCCCGGGCTTATTTTTCATCATTCCCTTTGTCGACCGCATGGTTAAGGTCGATTTGCGCGTGGTAACGATGGATGTGCCTTCACAGGAGGTTATCACCAGGGATAATGTCACCGTAAGAGTCAATGCCGTAGTATATTTCCGCGTGGTCTCTCCTGAAGCTTCAGTTGTAAAAGTCCTGGACCATATCAAGGCTACCTCACAGATATCTCAAACAACCCTCAGGAATGTGCTGGGGCAATCCGAACTGGATGAACTCTTGACTCAAAGGGAAAAATTAAATCAAAAGCTACAGGCGATAATCGACGAGCATACCGATCCCTGGGGCGTGAAAGTCAGCATCGTCGAAATAAAAGAAGTAGAGCTTCCCGAAACAATGAGAAGGTCAATGGCAGCGCAGGCTGAAGTCGAGAGGGAAAGACGTGCCAAGATAATCCATGCCGAGGGTGAATATCAGGCTTCCGAAAAATTGGCAGAGGCGGCAGTTGTTATAGCAAAAGAACCGGTTACACTGCAGTTACGCTATCTTCAGACATTAACCGAGATTGCATCGGAGAAAAACAGTACGCTCATATTTCCGATTCCTATCGACCTGATATCCATGTTTATGAAAAACCAGGATAAGTAAAGAAAAAACGGGGATGTTATCTTATTTGAGCAAGATAACGTCCCCTGCTATAAAGTTTACCGTTTCCCCGGCTGAGGTCTTGATTATCAGATTCCCGTCTTTCGTCACATCATCCACAATGCCCTCATAGATAATGTTACCCGATTTAGCCGATACTTTTTTACCGATGGTGTCCATATTATCGTGCCATTCCCTGTACACCATATCTCCATCCAATGCCGACTTATACAGCTTTTCAAATTCTATGAGAAGGGTACGAATAATATCGAGAAGGGACACCGGCTTGCCCATTTCGTCCGATAAGGTGGTAGCTATTTCAGATATTTCAGGATAGTCACTGATATTAAAATTAACATTCAATCCTACCCCGACAACAGCATACCCAACGTTGATATGCTGTATAGTCCCCTCAATCAGAATTCCGCCGACTTTTTTCCCGTTTATGAGAATATCGTTAGGCCACTTGATGCTTGCTTTCAAGCCGGTTACCTTTTTTATTGTATGAATCATAGCAACAGAAGCAACCATAATAAGTGACGGTAAAAGTTTTATATCGGGATACAGGATGATGGAAAGACTGACACAGCCTTTAGGAGAAATCCAGTATCGGTCAAGACGCCCTTTTCCAGCGGTCTGCTCTTCGGCAACAATTACCATACCTTCCGGCACCCTGTTTGAAGCGGCAACTTTGGCAATTTCGTTGGTTGAAGCAAGCTGTGGATACACCTCCACTCTTTTTCCGATAAAATCATTACCAAGTTTGTTTGTAATATTGTCGGCAGACACAACATCTTTTTCTGTAAACATCCTGATTACCTCGATAATTTTATTTTTATCAGAGAGCTAAATACATTTAAGTGTAAATCCAAAGCTTCCTTATTCTACCATTTTCTCAAGCAGGCTATCTATTCTCATCAAAAGCTCCGGGGCATAAACTTCAAACAGTATTCACTCTTTAAAGATTATCATACCATAAACATTTTATTATTCAATTTTTACAGGACATTATCATCTGTCTATAAAGGTCATCTTATATTATAAAAAACATTATACGTTGTTTATGCAGTAGTACATAGCTAATTTTGATTGACAAGCCCTCTTTTAGAGTTTATCATTTAAATATTCAGCGCATATTCATGATACCTGTATCAATATTGGGTTAAATCAGGAGCCTGCAAAATGTCAAAAACAATCGAGGAAATTAACGATAAAATACGCAAGGGAGAAGCCGTTGTTGTCAATGCAGAGGAAATAATCTCCATTGCCAAAGAAAAAGGTATAAAAAAAGCGGCTCATGAAGTAGATGTTGTCACAACAGGCACTTTCGGCCCTATGTGTTCCTCCGGTGCCTATATTAATATCGGACACTCAAATCCGCGTATTAAGATCGGAGGGGGCAGGGCTTATCTTAATGACGTCCCGGCTTATGCGGCTTTTGCTGCCACAGACCTGTTTATCGGAGCCAATGCCCTGCCAGACGACGACCCCAGAAACAGGATATATCCCGGGGAATTCAATTATGGCGGCGGTCATGTAATAGAAGAACTGGTTGCCGGAAAAGATATACACCTATCAGTTACGGCATACGGTACGGATTGCTATCCGCGCAAGAAACT
>JAAYNN010000041.1 GCA_012520835.1 Dehalococcoidales bacterium | reverse complement strand
GCCCATACTGTCGCAATCGGCGGCATAGCTGCCCCGCTAATGAAGATAGAGACGATAAAACAGGGTATAAATAGCAATACTCTGCGCTGTGCCGACGCTGCAGCAGCAGCACGAATGATGAAAGCGATAGAGAATGCCGCAGCCGACGGGGATAGCCTCGGCGGAGTTGTCGAGGGTATAGCTACCGGAGTAGCGGCCGGGCTGGGGGAGCCGCTTTTCGATAATCTGGACGGCGCTATGGCAAAGGCATTGTTCGCTATTCCATCTGTAAAAGGGGTCGAGTTCGGCGCCGGATTTGCTGCCGCCCGCCTGAAAGGGTCTGAAAATAATGACCCCTTCGATATAAAAGACGATCGCGTAATTACAAAAACCAACAACGCCGGCGGCATCCTCGGCGGTATCAGCAACGGCATGCCGATATTGGTAAGAGTAGCTGTAAAACCGACTCCCTCCATAGCTAAAAAACAACATACAGTCGATTTGAAGGAAATGGCTGCCACAGAACTGGAAATAAAAGGCCGCCACGACACCTGCATCGTCCCCAGGGCGGTTCCGGTAGTCGAAGCGATGATGGCGATTACACTGTGCGACTTCGCCATGAGGGCAGGAGCAATAGCGGAGGTGATGAAATGAACCTGGAAGAACTCAGACAGCAGATCGATAAGACCGATAAACAAATCGTGGAATTGATAGCGGAAAGAATCGGGCTTGCCGAGCAAATCGGCGAATTAAAAAAGCAGGAAAAGCGGCAGGTCCATGACAGGCTGCGAGAAGAAGCCGTCATCGGCAAGATAAAAGAGATGGCGCATGAAAAAGGATTGAAGCAAAGCGATATCGAACTGATTTATCGACAGATCATCACGGCATCGAAGAACGTTCAGGAAACATTTATCGCATTCCAGGGGGAACTGGGTGCTTACAGCGAAGAAGCCGCTATAAACTTCTTCGGGGCCGATATCAGGCTGAGGCCTTACGAAACGCTGGAACATGTTTTTAAAGCAGTTGAAAGGGACGAGGCTCAATTCGGCATTGTCCCCGTTGAAAATTCCATCGAGGGCAGCATCAGTAAAACCTATGACCTGCTCTTGGATTCGCCCCTGAAGGTCTGTGGGGAAACAGAACTTAAAGTATCGCATTGCCTGATATCCAATCATGGCGTATCGCTGGATGACATTAAAAAGATATACTCGCACCCGCAGGCTCTCGGGCAATGCCAGGCTTTTATCAAGCACCTCAATTGCGAACTGGTACCCGCTTATGATACCGCCGGCAGCGTCAAGATGATCAAGGAAAAAGGAATCATGGACGGGGCAGCTATTGCCAGCAAACGGGCTGCCGTTATATATAATATGAATATCATCAACTGCGGCATCGAGGATAATGCCAACAACGTCACGCGCTTCTTCATACTTTCGAAAGAAGAGGCGCCGCCTTCCGGAAACGATAAGACCTCGCTGGTATTCGCCGTAAAGCACAGGCCGGGCGCCCTTTACGAGTCTTTGAAGCAGCTGGCTGATAAAAATATCAATATGACCAAGCTGGAGTCCCGCCCTACCCGCCAGAAACCGTGGGTATATAACTTCTACCTGGATTTTGAAGGGCACATGCTGGATGAAAAAGTAAAAGAGATGCTCAAGCAGTTCGAAGAGCATACCATATTCCTGAATGTGTTGGGGTCGTATCCAAAAGCTGTAAATAAAAATAAAGCCTAGTCTGTCTTGCTGGAAGCCCTACGGACAGGGGAAAAATATCTTTATAAGTCTTTCCGAAGGAAAAACGAAGCAATCTTTATATAAATGAAACAAAAGGTAAAGCAACTGCTGTTAATCGGTGGAGATTGCGCTTCATTCGCCCTGATGTAATCGGAACTCATTCTTTGCGATGACATTTTATTGTATAGCTCGAAATACAGGATTAATTAAATTATGGCCAGCGTAAATAAGATAGCCATTATAGGCGGTTCCGGCAAAATGGGGCAATGGTTTGCCCGCCTGCTGGTAGATGAAGGCAAATCCGTTACCGTCATCGGCAGGTACAGGACAAAGCTCGAGGAAGTTCAGAAAAAGCTAAACGTCTCTATAAGTACAGAGATTTCAGACATAAAAACGGCGGATGCCGTGATTATCTCGGTGCCGGTAGATTATTTCGAAGAAACTGTCAAACAAATGAGCCCACATACCAGTTGCAGCCAGCTGATATTCGATTTAACATCGGTCAAAGCCCTGCCCGTGGAATTGATGCACCGTTATATTAAAAGCGCACAAATACTGGGAATGCATCCGGTTTTCGGGCCCGGCGCCCGCAGTTTGGCTAACCAGAATTTCGTGCTGACACCGACCACGCCGCAGGAGACAAAACTGGCAGAGCAGGTCAGGCATTTCCTGGTAAAAAGAGAAGCCAGAGTGCAGATTATGACACCTGCCGAGCATGACAGCATGATGTCGGTAATACTGGGGCTGGCGCATTTTATCGCCATCGTTTCGGCGGATAGCCTGGCGGGGCTGGAGAAGCTGAAAGAAATGAAATCCATCGGGGGAATTACATACAAGGTACTCTGGACGCTGGTGGAAAGCGTTATCTCGGAAGACCCCGAATTATATGCCTCTCTGCAGATGAACCTGCCGCAGCTGCCGCATTTCCAGCAGCAATTTTTGAAAAACACTGCCGAGTGGACGGAACTTGTGAAGAATAAGGATAAAGACGAGTTCGTGCGCCGCATGAGAGAAATCCACGACAGACTGGAGGCCCAGAGCAAGAACTTCGGCAAGGCTTACGATAATATGTATAAAATAGCAGGGGGGCTATAAAAACTCCTCTGTTTATTGTACAGACTGTTATTTCTAAAATAAAATCCTGCAGATTGCCTCTTTAATATCATATTGACATTTCCATTTGCTGTTTATCGTCTTATATTTTTTATTTCAGAAGAAGCCCCTCAACTGTTAACTCAAAGCAAACAGTTAATAATTTGATAATCATTTTACATTTTATTAAAAATATTTTATTAACAATGTATTGACTTTGACATTTACATGGATTAATATTTATATGGTTTATTGAAAAAGGAGGGGTTTCATTTTCATGAAAAAAGGTTTAGGCATGATTGGCTTCCTGGCATTTCTAATCGGTATTATTCTGGCTATCGTCGCGGGCATATTCTGGCCTGAAAACACGCTTGTTCTCTTGATTCTCCTGATACTCGGCATTATTATCGGTTTCCTCAACGTTTCCGACAAGGAAACTATTCCATTCCTGATAGCGACCATTGCATTAATTGTAGTCGGCGGGGTATTTGCCCCTATAACAGCTTTAAGAATCGGCGAGATACTGGACCAGATACTGAGACTGGTAGCCGCTCTGATGGCTCCTGCCGCAGTGATCATTGCAGTTAAATCGCTGTATACCCTGGCAAAACCCGATGAAAGATAGACCGGATTAATTAAAACGGTATTATTAGGTTGTGGTGTCTGAAGAATAGTATTTTAAATGTAATTAACAATTGATTGGACACTATTATCGAATATTACTAATAAAATTATACCTTAACTTTGAAACTTAACATCGCACCCACTATTGGTTCAGTAAAATTTACCAATAGTGGGTTTTAATTTAACTTAAATTATATATTTTTAAAAAGCATGGGGTAATTTATTTAACCTGAATACGTTAAAGGATTCAGGCTCATAATTTTACAACAGAAGCCTCTCCAATTCCCTCTGGTTAAAGCCGATAACCACCCTGTCATCAACTACTATAACAGGCACTCCCATCTGACCGGATTTCTGCACCATTTCATGCGCCGCCGCACGGTCAACGGCAACATTCAAATCCCTGTAAACAACACCCTTTTTAGTCAGTATTCCTTAACGCGAACGCAGTACGGGCAGGTCGGAGTGGAATAAACAGTAACATTTTTTGCATTCATTTTTAAAAAGCCTCCTTATCGACAATTACAAAACAATTATAGATAAGGATTGCGGCTGATTATAGAACTTTTATCACACTGGGAACAGTAATGTCTTTGCGAGTTTTCCCAAAGGAAAAGCGAAGCTATCACCACCGGTCTGATGTAAATATACTTTACCCATAACATAGAACATTTTGGATAATATCGCCATCTTTGTCCGGTTGCAAGTGAATAATGAGCCAGCAGATGAAGGGTTTCATGTCTTCTCCCCCACCTCCAGAAAGCCTCTTCGCGACAAATCGGAACTCCGGCATGATAATGCTGAAAATATTTAGAAAACAAAAAACCCATAGACAAATGTATCTATGGGCCTTGTTTTACTTCTCTTGTTGTTAAAAGAACCTTGATTATATCAGTTTGATAAAGTCTTCCTTTTCTATTTCGACATCCTTTAGTATCTTCATCAGTAGCCCCTTCCCCACCGCTTCCCCTTTATGAACAGGAACTACAGTTGCCCGCCCATCAGAATGTTTAAGGTAAACATGGCTGCCTTTCTGCCTGAACACCTCAAATCCAGCTTTATTCAAAGCCTTTATAACCTGTTCACCTTCTAAAGACGGCAACTTCGTCATACCGCTATTCTCTGTACTCCTATGAATTGCAATTCTCCTCCCTCAACTCCTCCCTCAGCCTCAAGACACAGAGAAACTACCTCTTTCATCCGTTCCATCAGTTCATCAAGAGACTGAGCCTGCGTATGGCAACCTTTTAGTTGCGGAACGGTGCCAATAAAATACCCGTCCTCATCTCTTTCGATAATAACTGTAAAATCCCTCTTCACACTCCACCTCCCGATATAAAAGTCATTTCTTTATATAAGTAAGTCTATCCTAGTAGACACTCTTTTTCAACCGTTTAAATCCAAACAGAGAAATATTCAAGCCAAATAACCTTTAGTTCCACTTTTCCAAAGCGGAAGAATCAGTCTTGTTGTTTACCTGAACTATCATCCTGAAGTCACAAGGGGTGACCGAAGGATTCGGGGGGTGGGGAGAAATCCCGATAATATCGGGACAACAGGGAAAAATAAAACTTCCGTTCGCCCAGAGCGTGTCGAAGGGTCAAACGAACGGAACATAACACATTTACTAATCGCCGCCGTTATGGTTCGATCCCGACCTGTTGGGATTTCGTTCCGAACTACGGAACTCAACACCCCTCGATAATGCTCTGACAATATCCGCGCATCCTGAGCTTGTCGAAAGACACGAATTCAGTATGACAATGCTGAAAATATTTGGAAAACAAAAAACCCATAGACAAATGTATCTATGGGCCTTGTTTTACTTCTCTTGTTGTCAAAAGAACTTCGCTAATATCAATTCTGAAACAGGTCAAGCCCTCGACCATTAGTACAGCTTAGCTGAACGTCTTACGACGCTTACACACGCTGCCTATCAAACAAGTAGTCTACTTGCGGTCTTACCTCTGGCGAACCAGAGTGGGAAATCTCATCTTGGGGCCGGCTTCACACTTAGATGCTTTCAGCGTTTATCCGAACCAGACTTGGCTACCCAGCGATGCCCCTGGCGGAACAACTGGCACACCATTGGTCTGTCCCTTTCGATCCTCTCGTACTAGAAAGAGACCCCCTCAAATTTCCAAACGCCCACAACGGATAGAGACCGACCTGTCTCACGACGGTCTGAACCCAGCTCGCGTGCCGCTTTAACCGGCGAACAGCCGGACCCTTGGGACCTTCTCCAG
>JAAYNN010000040.1 GCA_012520835.1 Dehalococcoidales bacterium | reverse complement strand
GAGATTGCTAAAATATAAAAAGTGTTGTGAGTTTAATAAAAACAATTCGAAAAAGGAGGATATGGATGTCAATTAAATTGCAACCGTTAGCTGACCGCGTGGTCGTCAAACCGATCGAGAGGGAGGAGATGACTAAGGGCGGAATCGTCCTGCCCGATACCGCCAAAGAAAAACCGATGGAAGGCGAAGTAATCGCTGCCGGGCCCGGCAAAATGACCGATGAAGGCAAGAGAATCGCCATGGATGTCAAAGTCGGCGATATCGTTGTCTACGCCAAATACGGCGGTACCGAAATCAAGATCGACGGCAAGGAATATATGATCTTGAACGAAAGCCAGATCCTGGCCAAGAAATGCTAATCGAAAATATTTTGATAAATAATTAAGTTTAATAGTATAGGAGAGTAAAATATGGCAAAACAGATTATATTCGGAGAGGAAGCTAGGCATTCCCTGAAGAAGGGCGTCGATACGCTGGCTAACTCGGTAAAAGTAACACTCGGTCCCAAGGGCAGACCGGTCGCTATTGAGAAGAAATGGGGCGCTCCCCTCGTCATTGATGACGGCGTCAACATCGCCAAGGAAATCGAACTGCCCGATCCCTTCGAGAACATGGGCGTTCAAATGGTAAAAGAAGCCGCCAGCAAAACCAACGATGCCTGCGGCGACGGTACTACCACCTCCACCATTCTTGCCGCCACCATCATTAACGAAGGTTTCAAAAATATCGCTGCCGGAGCTGACCCACTGGCAATCAAGAGAGGCGTTGAAAAAGCAACTGACGCTATCTTGAAGAACCTTACCGAAATATCCACCCCTGTAAAAGGCAAGGAGCAAATCGTTCAGGTCGCCACGATTACAGCGAAGGATACCAAAATCGGCAACCTGATTGCCGACGTGATGGAAAAGGTTGGCAAGGACGGCGTCATCACCATCGAAGAATCCAAGGGAACCGCTTTCGAGACTGAAATCGTCGAGGGCATGCAGTTCGACAGGGGCTACCTGAGCGCCTATTTCGTAACCGATACCGCCAGGATGGAAGCTGTCCTGGAAGATCCGTATATCCTGATTACCGATAAGAAAATCAGCGCTATCGCAGATATTCTGCCTTCACTGGAAAAGATTTTACAGGTTACCAAGAACCTGCTCATCATCGCCGAGGATATCGAAGGAGAAGCTTTAGCAACACTGGTACTCAATAAACTGCGCGGCACACTGAACGTACTGGCCGTCAAAGCCCCCGGCTTCGGCGACAGGAGAAAGGCCATGCTGCAGGATATTGCCGTTCTTACCGGCGGCACACTGATTACAGAAGACATCGGCCGCAAGCTGGATTCGGTCGAACCCAGTGACCTTGGCAGGGCACGCCGCGTAACCTGCGATAAGGATCACACTACCATCGTCGAAGGTAAAGGCGAGAGCAAGGATATCCAGGATAGAATCAAACAGCTCAAGGTTCAGATCGATGAAACCGATTCCGAATTCGATAAGGAAAAACTGCAGGAGAGAATGGCCAGACTGGCCGGCGGTGTTGCCGTTATTAAAGTCGGCGCCGCTACCGAAACCGAAATGAAAGAGAAGAAGCATCGCGTAGAGGATGCACTGGCAGCTACCAAGGCCGCTGTCGAAGAAGGTATTCTCCCCGGCGGAGGCGTCAGCCTCTTGAACTCCCTGAAAGCCCTGGACAATCTGGATGTCACCGGTGATGAAAAGACCGGTGTCAGCATCATCAGGAAAGCAGTAGAGGAACCGATTCGCCTGATTGCCACGAACGCCGGCAAAGACGGCGCCGTAATCGCCGACCATGTCAAGAAGAGCCCGATAGGCGTCGGATACAACGCCGAAACCGACAAGTTCGGCAATATGGTAGAGATGGGCATCATCGACCCGACCAAGGTTGTCCGCTCGGCTATCACTAATGCTACCAGCATCGCCAACATGGTTCTGATAACCGAATCGCTGGTTGCCGATATCCCCGAGAAAGAAAAACCGCAGATGGGTGGAGGTATGGGCGGCGGCATGGGTGATATGGGCGGCATGTACTAGGCTACTGACATAGCTTAGACAGGCTTAGACAGATATTAGCGACAGGCGTGGCTTGTGTGCCACGCCTGTTTTTTATTCCTGTTGGGACGGGCATGCCCGTCCGCCGGTGCTATATTTCATCAAAGACCTCTTGACAACTCTGTCAATGGCTTCCTTTATCCAAAACGCAGTAATGCATCCAGCGGTTCATCCCTGTTGACAGGACCTACCACCGCCAGTTTCAGCCGCTCCGAAACCATTAATTCTTTAGCGATTCGCATGATGTCGGATGCGGTAACCGCATCGATTATAGCGACTACATCATCGACGGTAAGGATGCGGTTACTGAGGATTTCCTGTGTCCCCAGCCAGCTGGCGACATGGCGGTTCTCTTCCATGCGTAACAGCAGCCTGCCCTTTGCCATCTCCCTAGCTTTTGCAAGCTCCTCGTCCGAAACCTTTTTCCTGGTAAAAATCGCCATCTGTTCGAGGATAACTTTTATTGCCGTTGACAATTTTCCGGGCTCAACGCCGGCATAGACAATCAGAGAGCCTGTATCGGAAAGATGTTCGGCATAACTGGTAATGGTATAAGCCAGCCCCAGTTTATCCCGCACCTCGTTAAAAAGCCGGCTGCTCATCCCCACCCCCAGTATGATATTCAGCATATCGAGGTGATAACGTTTCGCATCGAAACGAGATAAACCGGGGAGTGCCAGGCAGAGATGCGCCTGTTCGATTTTCCTTTTCTCTATTTTTACATGGGGGCATTCTTTCAACTGGTAGGATTTGAATTTATGAAAGTGCTTCCGGTTTCCCCAGCACCCCAGATATTCACTGACTGCCCGCACCGCTTCGTCATGCCCGACATTCCCGGCAATAGCCACGACGGCATTGGAAGGCAGATAGCTCATGTTTTTGTATTCCAATAATTCTTCACGGGTAATGGCAGAGACCGTTTTTTTGCTTCCGGCTACATCCCTCCCAAGCGGACTGCCGTACCACAAAGAGCCGTCAATCAGTTGATTGACTCTCTGCCCGGGGTTGTCATAGTTCATCTTGATTTCTTCGAGGATGATTTGCCGCTCTTTTTCTATGTCAGAGGGCTCGAAACGCGCATGCAGCAGCATATCCGCAAGCACATCCACTGCCGTTGTAAAGTGAGCGGCCGGCACCTTGCACCAGTAGACGGTCAATTCTTTATCCGTTCCGCCGTTCAGCACCCCGCCGACACCCTCGATCGCCTCTGAAATCAACCTGGTTTCCGGCCTCTTATCGGTTCCCCGAAACAACAGATGCTCGATAAAATGGGAAACGCCGGCGACCTTGTCCTTTTCATATCTTGAACCGACCCCGGCAAAGATACATATGGAAACCGAATTCGTTTGCGGCATGCCTTCGGTTACTATTCTTAATCCGTTATCCAGTACTGTTTTCTGATACAACAGGGCACCCCCTTTTTGTTTGAAGTCATTTTATCAGAGATTACATAAAGAGTGCCAACAGGCTGAGAATAATGATACCCCGTGTGCCTTTAATGGCAGTTTATGTAAAGTCTACGGTTGACAGGGATTATGCTGAATTATAACATGCCACGTTTATACCGGTGATAAACGCCCTTGACAACCCTTTGCCAGTGATTGGACACTGAAATTTTGTCACCAACCATATTGACAGAGCGCTTTCCCATGCTATAATAATACTGCAATTATATTGAATGATTATTCAATGAACATTATTGAGTGAGCATTTAAATGGATACAGAAAGCGAAAAAAAGCTGACCAAAGCGGAACAGGCCGCTATGCGGCGCAACCAGATTATCGACACAGCCCTGAAATTATTTTCCGAAAAAGGTTTCGGCAACACCACCATCAAAGACATCTCCGAGACCGCCGGCACTTCCCTCGGGTTGATGTATCACTATTTTGCCGGCAAGGATGAACTTCTGGTGGCGGTATTCGAAAAGCACAACTTTCTGGAACCACTGCGCAAAACGTTAACCATCAAGGGCAATAAACCGGTACGCGATGTTCTCTATGAAATTGCCTTGAAATTCTACAAATTGCTGATAAGCAGAAGAGAGCTTGTCAATATAGTGCTCAATGAAATGCGCATCAACCCCTCCCTCAATAAAGCATGGTCTGCCATCCCGGCAGAAGGAATCAGGCTGATAAGCGAATATCTCGAAGCTAATATTGCCGCCGGAAATCTGAAACCTCACAACACCGATATTGCTGCACATACCATGATGTACACGGCGATTATGCATTTTATATCTCAAGATTTTTTCCCCGCCAGCAATCTTACAACCGAACAATACCTTAAACAAGCCATAGACATATTCCTGGACGGGATAGCCAAAAAGCCTTAGACAAGGATTATGATAATTTTTACAGCATCTACATTTGGCAGCGATATAATTATCGCTGCAACGGAAACCGATTTTCAATATGGTAAATCCAGTTAAAATACCCTGGAAGAACATCCTTGTTTTTGACAACTACGGTATTCTCGTAGTATCATAAATGCTGCTAGATGGAGTCCTAGGAGTGTAGCTCAGCCCGGTAGAGCAGCGGTCTCCAAAACCGTCGGTCAGGGGTTCGAATCCTCTCACTCCTGCCATGCCGAGATGGTGGAATGGCAGACACGCTAGCTTGAGGGGCTAGTGAGCGTAAGCTTGTGAGAGTTCAAATCTCTCTCTCGGCACCAAATGGAGCATGTGCGGAAGTAGTTCAGCGGTAGAATGCCTCCTTGCCAAGGAGGAGGTCGCGAGTTCGAATCTCGTCTTCCGCTCCATAACAACGGTGGCGACGTAGCCAAGTGGTAAGGCAGGGGTCTGCAAAACCCCCATTCAGCGGTTCAAATCCGCTCGTCGCCTCCAAAATCTTTCTCTTCGTTATTTGCCCTGGACATATCTGTTGACACCCTGTAGACATTTGTACAGCCGTGTCATATCCTTCCCGAAAAATCCGCTCTTAAAAATCCCCCCGCTTATTCTTTACATAACATCTCGCGCTATTTCTCATATTATCTCTCGCTAGGCCGGAAAATATAATTTTTAGTGTTATCAGATTGTAGTGTCTGAAGAATATTATTTTAAATGTAATTAACAATTGATTGGAT
>JAAYNN010000039.1 GCA_012520835.1 Dehalococcoidales bacterium | reverse complement strand
CAGATTTGCTGTTTTTACTTATCTCTTTCTGACACACTACTTTACAAACCTGAAAAATATCTGTAATGTTATATAAGGAAAGCATGCGTAAATATATTTTCTTTTTAACTGTTTTATTAACGATATCGATACTCTTTGTCTGTCCTGTCGCAATTTCAGCCGAGGATACGGATAAAACAACCGTCATCGATGCTGCCGGCTTGTTCGGCAACGATATCGACGATGTCAAAGATGCCGCCTTAGCGCTTGAGGACCTCGGCGCCGATGTGCGTGTAAGGACAATCAAAACCTATGGCAATGCCGGCAATCTCGACCTCTACGAAGAGCAACTGGAACGGCAAAGCCCCTCATGGCTGGGGCAGGGCGGCGAACGCAAGAATAACCTCATCGTAATCATCATCGCCATGGAAGAGCGCGAAACAGGGCTTTACTACGGAGATTACTGGGGGAAACTGCTCGAAGATAAATGGCTGGATATTATTGACTCTATGAATCACTTCTTTCCCGGCGGCAATTATGCCGACGGCGTCATCGTAGGGCTTGGAGAAATACAGAATCTCATCACGCATGGCAGCCAGACTACCACTTCATCAAACGGCTGGGTAGTCCCGCTGGGACTCATACTTATACTGTGCATTGTCCCTGGTTTATTAATATTTAATAGATATCGCAAGAATCGCAGCCGGCAGCAGGCTGTCAGGCAGAAAGCCATACTGGCAAAACAGGGAGCGGCTTCCGGTATCAACGAGCTTAATGAAAAAATGCAGATGCTGGAAATCAAAGTGGGCGTGATGGCTGAAAAGGTAACTGCGGAAGAGGCCCGGCCGCTCAGTGAGGGTATGGAAAAAGCCAGAGAAAGCCTCGACCGCTGTTCCGTAACCTACAGCGAGTTATCGCACAGCGCCGGAGACCCGACGAATCCAAAACTGGGAGAAGAACAGCTCAAGGTAATCGAACCGGAATACCGCAAGATTCTGGATGATCTGCGCCAGACGCGCGAAACTATAAATGCGGTGGAAAAACATATATCTGAAATCCAGGCTTCCATCGAAGCCCTGCCGCAAAGGGAAAAAGAGGTTAATGCCTCGATTGAACAGATACTGGCTAAACAGGAAGAATTGAAAAATTCAGGCTATAAGACAGATTATGCAAACAAGCTGATTGACGCAAGCCGCGCAACGCTGCAGCAGGCTCTGGATTTATCGAAAAAGAAACAGCCCGCCGAAGCGATGACCTGTGCCGATGCCGCTCTGGAACAAACGAAACATATAGCAGAGACACTGGAAGCATTGCCCCGGAAGAAGCTGGAAACGAAGACAGCCATTCCGGCTCTGGCGGCGCGCATCGAAACGGTGAAAGACGAGATAAATGCCGGCAGAGAAATATTCAACAGGCTGTACATGGAATATGCGGAAAGCAGCTGGGAGCCGGTGCGCGGCAACGGCACCGAAGCGGAAAACCGCACCGACTGGGCTAAGGATGCTTACAATGAAGCAGTTTTGGCCGCTAAACCGGAGGAGCAGGACTGGCTGAAGGCTATGGATATGCTCGAAAAAGGCAATAACTGGTTAAATGAAGCCGAATTGCTCGTAAAATCGATAACCGAACTGGAAACCAATCTGAAAGCAGCCGAGCGTGATTCCCTGCCTGAAATTGATGCCGCCAAAGCGGATATTAAAAAAGCCTGGGATTATATCAACAAATATGACGATGACATCCGTGATAGTCTTGAAGATGACCTGAGAGCTGCCGAAAAGAAGGTGGAAGAAGCACTCACCGAACTGAATAAGGAGAAGCCGGATTTCTTCATGGTATGCAGGTTGGCGCGTGAAGCTAACGAATCAGCGGATAACATACTGATTCAGGCGCGCAACGAGCACGAAGCAGCGGAGAGGCTGCGCGCCAGGGCCGCCAGTGCCAAACGGGACGCCACCTCCAAAGTATCTATAGCTAAAGAATATATTCAGAACCACCGTGGTGTAGTAAAAACAAAAGCTAAAAATTCCCTGGCTGAGGCAGAGGATTCCCTGCGTTTGTTTTACACGGTAAACGATATAGAAATGAAGATTACACTGGCTGAAAAGGCACAAAAATTGGCAGAAGCTGCTTATACACAGGCCAAAAAGGATTTTAACAGTTCCAGGGCCACTTCCACGTCTTCTTCATGGGGGACAAGAAATACCGGATCTTCTTCCAGCGGAAGCAGCGGGGGAGGTTCTTCCAACTGGAGTTCACGTAGCAGCGGGGGGTCTTCAAGCTGGAGCAGCGGACGCAGCAGCGGCGGCTCATCGAGCTGGGGTAGCGGCAGTCGCGGAGGCGGATCCAGCGGCGGAGGGCGCAGCGGAGGCGGGTCGCGGGGCTGGTAAAGAGACCACTGATATTTTAAACAAAACCGTTGTAAAATATAAAACAAAACATGAAACAGAAGGAGGAAACATATCATGGCGGGTTTATTTGAAAAGGCACGCATTGCTGCATTAAGCGCAGCGCACGCATTACTGGACAAGGTGGTAGACCTGAACTCTATCGGAGCCGTCAAGCAGTATATCAGAGATCTGGAAGGGGCTCTGGAAGACCTGGAGGACGCTACGGCGGCAGCTTCCGGTCATGTTAAAACGGTAAAACGCGACGCTGAACGGCTTAAATCCCAGATTAAAGAACTCAACCAGAATATCGATTTTATCCTGAGCGATAATAAGCCGGAGAACGACCACCTGGCAACTCCGATGGAAGCCAGGTTAATCGGGTTGGAGCAGCGCCTCTCCACCAAGGATGAGGAAATCACCACCGGACAGAAAACGGCACAGGCTCTTGCCGAAGCCACTTCCACGCTGCGCACCAAGCATCAGAACATGTTGCAGCAGGTTCAGCGCCTTGAAGCCATGGACAGGGCGGCCAAAGCCAAGGAAAGCGCTGTATCGGCCATACGCCAGGCCGGTAAAATCACTTCTGCCGGCGGAGACGTTTCCATCGACGCAGTTGCAGACCGCATCCAGAGACGTGCCGATGTTGCCGATGCTAAATTCGAACAGGTATTCGGCGAGATGAACAGCGACGTCGATAAGGATGTCGTTATCGCACAGGCACAATCAAGACTGGAACAGCGCAAGGCGCGCCTGGCCGGCGGCGAAGCTGCTTAGTTAAGAAGAAATCCCCTGCCCTTCCCGGATTAAACGGGAGGGGTGGGGACAGCTGTAAATCCGCAGGGACGACCAATGGTCGTCCGCCTGTGTCATCCTCGCAAAGACAATACTGACAATATCCCAACGAATTTAAAGTTTGTTAACCCACCCTGAATCTCGCCACTTGCGGAGACTTTAAAAATTCCCATTTCCCCTTAATACCGGCATTGAGAGCCGCTACTTCGATATGCAGCATAGCGATGCCGCAATCCAGCCGAAAAGGAATCCCGGCATCGGGACCGCGGCTCCTGATAAAAACGGTTACAGCATTTTCTTCAATATTAAATCCCCACGGCTGGCGGTTTACCGCTGAGGGAGCCAGCCTGGCAGCCTCGATTGCATTTCTTATCCATGCCGGAGCATCTTCAAATATCAGACCACTGACCAGTTGCTCTGCGGGAAGCCTTTTATGCGTACGCCCGAAACCGGTCATAATCTTATCGGTTATCGTCCCGTTTTTTACGGCATACCCCAGCGGGGAGACCCCTATTATACGTTCCCTGTCGCCGAGGTCGATTAGAGAGCCGGTCTTTTTAGTGCTGAAAGAAGCACCGACCCAGCAGGTGTTCAACCCGAGCGCTGTCGCTTCCAGCAGAATGCCTTCTGCAGTGTATCCGGACTGCTCGTCGATGTTTGGATTTTCGCTGTTGCCGATAAAAGCCAGAAAAGCGGGAGCATCCCTGATTACGCCGTAGCTGCCGGCAATAAATTTAAATATATCCTCTGCCGGCTTATTCACCATTACGACACGCGCATCCGCAAACGGCCTGAACTCCCGGCATACGGATTCGAGCGATGCCAGTTTATCAGGCTCAATCGGCCTGCTTTTATCAAACGTACGGTATGACCTTCTTCTCCCGATTGCTTCGTACCATCTTGCATAAGGAATATCCATTACAAAAACCTCCAGGCTGCAATTCAATCAATCTTTGTGATATTATTCGGTTGTGGTGTCTGAAGAATAGTATTTTAATCGCAACTAACAATTGATTGGACACTAATCCGAATAGTACTATTTTTATAAAAGAATAATAATCAGATGCATGAATATGTGACGTTATTTTACGCTGTAAAGTAATAATAAACAAGACATGATTTCAGGAATAAACGCCATTATGCTTTCCTGCCGCCCGCCAGCGAGGCAAAAATGCCCAGGAAGCAGAGTGCTGCAAATACAGCAAAGGAAATCTGCATGCTCTGCAGGAAAGGCGCATAGTAATCGGGGGTAATCTCTACCCTGCCGATAAGTACGGCAAACAGTACGGTCACAATTCCCATGCTTAACATATTTCCTATCATTCTCATGGTAGACATCAGCGCCGAAGCCACGCCATAATACCTGCTCTCGACAGCGCTCATGATGGCATTGGTATTGGGCGATGAAAACAAGGCCAATCCCAGCCCCACGATTACCAGCCCCAGCATGACGATGCCTGTTGATGTATCGGCACCGATGAACGTGAAATACAACAGTCCGCCGGCGGTTAATGCCATACCTATAGAAGCTATCACTCGCGGTTGAGCTCTATCGGAAAGCCTGCCTGCCAGCGGCGATACAATCGCCATTACCACAGGTTGAGTTATCAGGACGAGCCCGGCTGTCTGAGCGCTCATTCCCTGTGTGTACTGCAAATAGAGGCTTAAAAGAAAAGCGATGGCAAAGGTAGCGCTGAAGTTGATAAGCGCCGCTATATTTGAAAAAACAAATGCCGTATTTCCCCTTATCAGGTTGAGATTTAAAAGCGGACTACGGCATTTCATTTCCCACCAGATAAAGGCTAATAAAAGCAGAAACCCGGCAATCAGGAGCAATACCCCTGTTAATCCGGGGAGTGTTGACAGTCCATACATGGCGCATATTAAACTGGCCCCGTAGATTATAAAACCGGTAAAATCAAATTTTTCACCTTTGGCTTCAGCCCATTCGCCTTTCAGTTTCCATAGAATCATAAAGATGACAATCAATCCCAGCGGAACGTTTACCCAGAAAATGCTGCGCCAGCCGAGGCTTTCGGTAAGAATGCCCCCGAGGAACGGCCCCAGTGAAAGCCCCAGATAGACCGATGCCACATTTATACCCAGCACCCTGCCTCTTTCCCTGGCGGGAAAAGCCGATGTGAGAATGGCAACACCGGTGACGAATATCATGGCACTGCCCAGGCCCTGCAAAGCCCTTAAAACAATCAGCCATACCGATGATGTGGCAACAGCCAGAAGAAAAGAAAACAGCGTAAAAGCGATTATCCCCAGCAGCAGAATCCTCTTGCGTCCGTATATATCGGCAATGCGTCCGATGGGCAGCAGAAAGACCGCTGAAGATAGTAAATAGATACTGACCACCCAGCTCATGGAAACGGCATCCATCGAGAATTCACTGCCGATGGAAGGCAGGGCAATGTTTAAGGACGACCCCATGAAAGGCGTCAGGAAGGAAGTCATTACAGCAATGGTTAAAATGACATTCTTACTTAACTTGTCCTGCGTTTGATTCACAGTCACCTGCTTCATGCCGGAAAAGCCGATACACTCAAGCTTCCGGGGTAATTATTAATATAGAAATACATAGAATACCAGATTTTCAAAGCGATATTGTCAAAAAGAGAACAGTCATTACCTTTAAAGATAAATGGTCGCTTAAGTATATTACAGGCAGAATATAAAGGTTAAGTTATGCTTTTCAACTTCTCTTTAAGAGGTTGTAGATCAGGTAGGCGCCGCCCAACACAGCAAATACACCCATGATTAAAAACACGATTGCCAGCCATTGGAGATTATGAGAAGCAAAAACGAAAAATTCAGTTATGCAGAAGAAGACCGATACACCGCCGGTTAAAATCAGCAATCCGCCGAGTGTGAATCCAACAATCATCGCCATTTGCAATCCTCCCGATACCGGTATTGTATAAATCTTTTCCTGTATAAAAAACCGATATCTGTTCGACCGTTAATGTCTTATTCTATATTGTAGAATAAAAATGTTAAACCAACAATCTGAAGATAGTGTATAATAGAATTGAGGTTGATTATGCATCAGGCTATGCTTTTTGAAAAACTGATCGATTCCCGCGTGCGCTGTAACACCTGCCAGTGGCATTGCAATATTGCTGCAGGACGGAAAGGTGTGTGCCGCATGTATCAAAACGTCGATGGCATACTTTACAATCTCAATTATGCGCAGGCATCGTCTGTGGCCGCCGATCCCATCGAAAAGAAACCGCTCTTTCATTTCTACCCCGGAAGTCAGGTATTCTCACTGGGCAGCTGGGGCTGCAACTTCCACTGCGGCGGCTGCCAGAACTGGGAGATATCATGTGTAAACAATCCTTTAAAAGGAGGACAGATTCTCCCTCTGGAAGCAGTCAGGCTGGCAAAGGAATACGGCTGCCGCGGAATTGCCTGGACCTATAACGAACCGACAGTCTGGTTCGAATACACGCTGGACTCGGCCAAACTGGCCAGAGAGAGCGGACTCTATACCGCCTATGTTTCCAACGGTTTTATGACTACGGAAGCCCTCGATGCCATCGGGCCTTATCTGGATGCTTATCGCATCGATGTAAAGGGATTTACCGCCGAGGCCTATACAGAACTGGCCAATATTAAAGAATGGAAAGGCATCCTCGACAATGCCAAAAGAGCCAGAGAGAAATGGAAGATGCATGTCGAAGTGGTGACCAATATCGTACCGGAAATAAACGATGATGATTTTCAGCTGGAAGGCATTGCACACTGGATTAAAGAAGAACTGGGGGAGCTGACCCCCTGGCATGTCACCCGCTTTTATCCGCATTATAATATGACGGATGTTCAGGAATCCCCGGTAGAATCACTGGAACATGCCATCGATATCGGTAAAAAAGCCGGCTTGAAATTTGTTTATGCCGGCAATATACCCGGGCACGAAAGTGAAAACACCACCTGTTATTCCTGCGGAAAGATGGTAATACAGAGACAGGGTTATCAGACAAAAATCCTCGCTTTAAAAGACGATAGCTGCGCCTACTGCGGGGCAAACCTCAATATCAGGATAGACAGGGAGATAAAACAATGAACAGGGAAGCAGCCGTCAGCGGGATGTTTTATCCCGGTTCCCCGATTGAACTGAGAAAAACGATAGCAGAAATGGTAGATGAAGATGCCGTCAAAGAGGATGCTATCGGATTAATAATGCCACACGCGGGATATGTCTACTCCGGAAGTGTAGCCGGAGCGACAATATCCAGAGTAAACGTAAAAGACACATGTATTGTCATGGGTCCCAACCATACCGGCAAAGGCAGACCCTTCAGCATTATGACTAACGGCATCTGGAAAACACCGCTTGGAAATGTAAAAATCGACTCAGCGCTGGCAAAACGCATTTTGGCAAACTCCAAATACCTGTCGGAGGATTATTTGGCGCACATCTCTGAACATTCGATAGAAGTGCAGCTGCCTTTCCTGCAGTATTTCAATCAGGACGTTCAAATCGTGCCCATCATCCTTTCTCATGCCACCGGCACGGTTTACCGCGAAATCGGGCGTGCCATTGCCAAAGCTATCGAAGATTCCGGTAAAGAGGCATTGATAATCGCCTCCAGCGATATGACACACTACGAAGAACATCAAGCGGTTATCCGCAAAGATAACATGGCAATAGAAGCAATTCTCGAACTCGACGAGGGCGAACTTCTGGAATGCATACGCAATAATAATATCAGCATGTGCGGTTCCGGGCCGGCTGTCAGCTTGATTTCCGCCGCCAGAGAGCTCGGCGCCGGGGAAAGCGAACTGGTGATGCATCGCACCAGCGGAGATACTTCAGGCGATTATGACAGCGTTGTCGGTTATGCCGGGATAATTATAAAAAAAAGCGGGGATAAAGACTTCTCGGAACCGGTAAAACTGGCAAAAAAGACCATCGAAACCTATATTAACGAGGGCAGGACAATCGCACGCCCCGACCCTCTGCCACCCATTTTTGAACAGCAGGCAGGCGTTTTCGTTTCGCTGCACAAGT
>JAAYNN010000038.1 GCA_012520835.1 Dehalococcoidales bacterium | reverse complement strand
GGAGTTACCACCGAGGGCATGTCGTTTAAGGAGTTGATTGCAAGGGTACGTGGAGAGGAAGGCACCACGGTGATAATTCAGGTATTGCATGAGAATGCTGCCGAGCCAGAAAATATTATAGTTGCACGTGCGGTAATCGATGTTCCGAGTGTACACTCGGAAATGATTGGAACGATTGCATATATACACATAGACCAGTTCTCGAGGGATACGGATGAAGAACTGAGCAGAATATTGAAAAATGTAAGCGATGCAGGTGCCACTGGGATTGTGCTCGACCTGCGCAATAATCTGGGCGGATTGCTGGATACTTTAATCAACGTTGCCAGCAGCTTTTACTCCGAAGGCAATATTTTGACAATCAAGGAAAATGATGGCAGCACGCGAAAATATGATGTTAAAAAGCAGGAAGTTACCACCGACCTGCCGATGGTGGTACTGGTCAACAGATTCAGTGCCAGTGCCAGCGAGGCATTGTCTGGTGCTCTGCAGGACCACGGACGGGCGCTTATCGCCGGAACGATAACCTATGGCAAGGGCAGTGCGAATGTTATGTATGAACTCCCCAGCGGCGCCGGTTTGTATCTCACGACAGCCAGATGGTATACCCCCAACGGCAATATGATAGAGGGTATCGGTATTACTCCCGATTTTGTAACCGACTTAACGGGAGACGACCTGTTACAATGGGCGGTCGATTATCTTAACGACA
Source organism: Dehalococcoidales bacterium (assembly GCA_012520835.1). Lineage (GTDB taxonomy): Bacteria > Chloroflexota > Dehalococcoidia > Dehalococcoidales > UBA5627 > UBA5627. The sequence goes on along the minus strand of JAAYNN010000038.1, from coordinate 996 downwards.
ACATCAGCTAGAAAATAATCAATAAGGCTTTGTAAAATCCCCTTATACGGTAAATGTAAGGGGATTCTTTTTATCCTTTTGTTACGTCTGATTTCTCTCTAGAATTACCTGGAATTGATATTATCGGTATATATCTATAAAATAGGGGAGATATCATGAGTAATGTCGGTGGATTGTATCAATTACAGGAAACGGAAATTGAAATCGAGTCTTTAACGAAGACTCTCAAAACGTGTCTCAAAAAGCTGGGAGAAAATGAAAAGCTGGTTGAGGCACGTTCCAAATTGATTTCCATTCATAACAGGCTGGAAGAATTAAAAAAGCAGCAGCAGGAAATCGGCTGGGCGATCAATGATATCTCAGCAAAACTGAAAAAATCCAATGATGATTTGTACAGCGGGCGTATCAATAATCCGAAAGAACTGGTCAACTTACAGCAGGATGTTAAAACAATGGAAGACAAGTGTAAACAACTTGAAGATGAAGAGTTGGAGGTGATGGCGCAAATAGATACGGTTACCTCCGAACAATCTGAACAGTCGATTTGTTATAAGGCAATCGAATCCGAATGGCGCAGTGAACATGCCGCCCTGATAGATGAGGCAAAACAGTTGAAAACATCAATTTCGCAACTTAAAGAAAAAAGGAAGGCCATGGCGGCAGCCATTGACCCCAAAATGCTGGAATACTACAATCAGCTTAAAGCAAATAAGGGGCTGGCAGTCGCCGTCATCGTACAGGGGATGTGCCACGGCTGCAGGATATCCCTGTCTTCGGCTGAGCTGCAAAGAGTGCGCGCCGGCCAGGTGGTCGAATGCAGCAGCTGCCGTCGCATCCTTTACCTGGCTTAATATCGATTAAGGACGGTCTGATACTATTAAAGTAATTATTCATACAGACGGCGCTTCACGCGGCAATCCCGGCCAGGCGGCTATCGGTATTACTATCAAGGATGAAAAGGGCAATCTATTAAAATCTGTTTCACGGGCCATCGGC
>JAAYNN010000002.1 GCA_012520835.1 Dehalococcoidales bacterium | reverse complement strand
TTACACCAGCTTCATGTTTTTACGTACCAATTTCATCGTATCCTGGGCGATAACCCTGGCGCGCTCGGCGCCCTCGTTCAGGATTCCTTCCAGCGCTTTCGGGTTGGCTTCCAGTTCCAATCTTCTTTCGCGGATGGGTCTCATGGCATTATTGATAGCTGTGATCAGCATGTTCTTGCATTCGACACAGCCGATTTGAGCGTTTCGGCATTTCTCGTCTATTCCATTTCTGCTCCGGGCATCGAAATGCCCCAGCATTTTATAGATGTTGCAGATTTCGGGGTGTCCCGGGTCGGAGCGGCGCAGGCGGGCGGGGTCGGTAAAAGCAGTCTTGATTCTATCGGCGGTTTCCTTTTCCGTCATGGCAATTTCGATGTGGTTGCCGGCCTGTTTGCTCATCTTTCCCTTGCCGTCGAGGCCGGGTACATTCGGGAAATCCGTCAGCTTGGCTTTCGGTTCGACCAGCGTCTCTCCGAAAAGGCAGTTGAAACGACGCACGATTTCCCTCGTCAACTCGAGGTGGGGCAACTGGTCTTCGCCGACTGGCACCGTATCCGCCTTGTATAAAACGATATCGGATGCCATCAGCACCGGGTAACCCACCAGCCCGTAGTTCACATTCTCTTTCTGGAGCTTCACCTTTTCCTTGAAGGTGGGCACTCTTAACAGCCAGCTTAACGGCGTAATCATTCCCAGCAGGGTAGTCAGCTCGGTAACTTCAGGAACACGCGATTGTACGAAGAGAATGCTCTTTTGCGGGTCCAATCCGACAGCCAGCCAGTCTAAAAGCATCTCGTGTATATTCGGCTGGAGGTTAGTGGTATCTTCCATCGAGGTCAGGGCGTGGATATCTACTATGCAATATGCGCATTCATATTCATCCTGCAATTTGACCCAGTTCTGTAAAGCGCCGAGATAGTTCCCTATGTGTAAACGTCCTGTGGGGCGCGCCCCCGAAAATATACGGTGTTTCATAATGCTCCTTTGGAATGATTAAAAAAGTTTAGCACAATGTCATGTTTCCGACAAATTTAAAGCTTTGTATTTGTAGTCTGTAAATGATAATGAGATAATGAATTGAATTAAGGAATGACGGTGCTTATATGATAAAACTGGAAAATATTACCAGGGAATATCGTATGGGTGAAGATATCGTCCGTGCCGTTTCCGGCATCAGCCTCGAGATAACGGAAGGCGAATTCGTTGCCCTGGTAGGTCCTTCCGGTTCCGGCAAATCGACCACCATGCATATTATCGGCGGACTGGATACGCCTACTTCAGGCAGGGTAATTGTCGACGGACATGATTTGAGTCGTGCCGGCGATAGGGAGCTTTCTCGCTACCGCAATGAAAAAATCGGCTTCGTTTTCCAGGCATTCAACCTGCATCCCACCTATACCGCAACGGAAAATGTGGCTTTACCCCTCATTTTTTCCGGCATCGGATATAGCCGGCGTATGAAGATAGCGGCGGAAGCACTGGAAACTGTCGGTCTTTCAGATAGGGCATCGCACCGTCCCAACCAGCTTTCGGGCGGTGAAAGGCAGCGTGTCAGTATCGCAAGGGCGCTGGTAACTCAACCTAAAATAATTTTGGCTGATGAGCCGACCGGCAACCTCGACAGCAAGAACGGCCAGCTTGTCATGGAGCTTTTATCCCGGTTGAATAAGGAAAAGGGTATCACGCTGATAATTGTGACTCACAATATGGAAATTGCCGCTGTTGCCGGACGCATAATCAAGATGCGCGACGGTAAAATAGTCGAGGATTGAAGATGAGATTTGCTGACGTTATTAAAACAGCTTTTTATAACCTGTGGCGCAAGAAATTCCGCACCTTTTTAACGATACTGGCGATTGTTATCGGTGCCGTTCTGATTGCACTGATGACATCCATCGGTACCGGCCTGCAAAAATTCATCGTCGATCAGTTCGGCTTGATGGTGCCGCAGGATGCATTAACGGTCTATGCCAGCAATCGCAGCTTTAATTATGTCGATACGCCGTATGAAATTGTCGATACTTCGGATGTCATTGTACGCTCTTTTACAGCCGATGACATCGAAAAACTGCTCTCAATCGAGAGCGTTGAACGTGTTGATTACAATGTCGGTGTTTCCGCTTTATATGTCAGGGCGGAGGGCAGTGAAAAGAAATATTCTGTTTCCATTAATTCGGGGCCGGATTATCAGGTCAGGATGATGACGCTGGTTGCCGGCGGTTATTTTGAGGAAGATGCCTGCGGGGAGTGCCTGATAAGTTTCGATTACCTGCCTGCTTTCGGATGGGAAAAAGCCGAAGATGCCATCGGTAAGGAAGTTACCGTTACCGTTGGAAAATATAACGTCTACAATACCGAAACGGCAAACTATAGCTTCGTTATATGCGGTGTCATTTTAAAAACGATGAATGCCACGCAAATCGTCATCCCGATGAACGATACCATTGAAATGGAGCGCTATTACCGTGACAATCCCGAACAGTACTCTCCCGAACAGCCGGGCACCTCTCTGCTGGTAAAGGTAAGAGATGTTACTGCCATAGATAGCGTGGCGGAGACTATCCGCGCGGAAGGGTTCAGCACCATTACTCCGGCTGAAATCCTGAAGGAAATCAACAGCATCTTTTCGATTATACAAATCGGGTTAAGCGCTTTCGGAGTGATTGCACTGGTGGTTGCCAGCATCGGCATTATCAATACACTGATGATGTCGATTTACGAGCGCACGCGCGAAATCGGAGTTATGAAAGCGGTAGGGGCTACCAGAGGCACCATCCGGCTGCTGTTTACCATGGAAGGGGCTGCTTTAGGATTTATCGGCGGTGTAGTCGGTGTGGGTATCGGTTATCTTTGCGGAAAAATTCTCAATATAGTGGGCAGCTATACCTTCCTGAGCGATTATCCCACTTTCGAGATGTCGGTGTTTTCGATACAACTGGTGCTGATGGTGGTTGCCGTTACTACGGCAATCAGCCTGATTGCAGGATTATATCCGGCCAACCGTGCCGCCAAACTGGATGCGGTGGAAGCCCTGCGCTACGAATAGTACATTTAATCTGATTGACAAATACTTGTTTATTAAACATGCCAATTTAATATCTGATAATATTAATACAGGGAGTAATGCCTATACTCCCTGTATTTTTTTGCATAAGGCCGTATTTTATAAATAACCGATTCTTATATTATCTTCCCCAATCACCCCAGTCATAAAGTTTATCAATTTCTGGGTCAAATGCGTATAGAGTATCACCTACCAATGCAATATTATAGACATATATGTACCCATCAACTGACATGCCCGCGGGAACTAAGCACGCTGAAACGTAATATCCATCTTGTGCCGCAAGAAGTTGCATTTTTAATGCGCTAGAATACCATTCCTCCCATGATAAAGTAGGTTCGCAAACATTTTTTGTTAGCCAATCAGACAATGTCTTGTAGTCAGGGAAATCTTTCAGCGGGTATTTTGCCTGTATTGCGACGAGCTGGCTTTGCAATGATGCTACCTCTGCCATAGCGGCTGCAAGTTCACTTTCCAGATTGGCTATTTTCGATTGCGAAGCAGCCAATTCGGATTCTAACCGCGTTACTTCAGCCCGTGATGTATTTAACTGGTTAGTGGTATCTGCCAATTGCCCCTGAATGGTAACGACCTTGGCCTGTTCTTCTGCCAGGTCTTCCTCTAAACCGGCAGCGACAGCTTTTTCATTGGCCAGTTGTGTTTGCAAGCTGTTAATGTTTGCCTGTTTTGCAGCCAGATCGATTTGTAATGCCGTAACATCGCTTTCCAGATTCGAGATATCTGTTTTGAGATTGCCTCTTTCAATGAAAAAGAAAACTCCCAGGCCTATCAGTGCTGCTGCCAGAATACCTATTATTACATATAATATCGTATTCTTTTTAGCGCGATTATGAATGTTATTTACAGGTTCTCTATACATTGGTGCCGGTGCTGGCGGTATGGGTTCAGGCGGGGTGGAGACTACCTTTGCTCCACATGTTGAGCAGAACATATTATTGTTTTCTATGGGAGATCCGCAATTGGGGCAATAAGCCATAATTATCCTCCTGATCGATATAATTAACATATATTAAATGTAATCATATGTGACTGTCAATATATCAGATGGCTATGTTTTTATATTATTGACGTTGTTTTGGAATAAAAACAAAATGCACTTATAATAAGGAATTGTGAATATTAATACATTGAAGCCCTGCGCTGCGCATAGCTAAGCCAGTTCTTCCAGCCTTGCCACTACCTCGTCGATAGTGCACTGGTCGGTGGAAGCGCCGGAGGTGACGCCGATGCAGTTTTTCCCATTAAGCCACTCCGGATTGATTTCATCCGCTGTTTCTACCAGATAGGTCGGCGTTACAGTGGCACATAGTTCGACCAGGTGGCGGCTGTTGGCGCTGGTGTGACCGCCGACAACCAGTACCAGATCGCAACCCCTTGCCAGTTCCAGCGAATTTATTTGCCTCTGCCTGATATCGTGGCAAATCGTATCCACAATGCGCAGTTCGGCATCTTTAAAGAGCGGCGATACCAGCAGTTTTTTAATAAATTCGGCAAAAGAGGCGGGGATCTGGGTAGTCTGTGAGAGTATCCCCAATCGGCGCGGTAAAGATGCTATTTTCAAAAGGCTTTCGATATCCATAGTAGCTATGCCTTTGTCGCCGGTCCTTCCCAATATACCTTTCACCTCGGGGTGTGCGGCATCGCCGAAAACAATAGTATAAAAGCCGTCTTTGGCAAACCTCTCGGCGGTAATCTGGGCACGCTTTACGAAGGGGCATGTGGTATCGATGGGTTCGATGGAGCGTCTCTTGATTTCTTCGGCGACTTCCGGGCTGACGCCGTGAGAACTGGTAACAAGCACTTTGCCTTTGACGTCTGACATATCTTTGACTACCGAAACGCCTTTTTCAGCCAGCTTGCGCAGTACCGGCTGGTTGTGGACGATGGCTCCCAGTGTTTCCACGCTGCCGTGTTCGGCAGCCGCGCGTTCAACGATATCGATGGCGCGCCTGACGCCCATACAGAAACCGATTCCTTCCGCACACTTGATTTGCACGTCTTTTCCCTTTTAATGTCAGTCTTTTCTGATTATACAGCGACATGAGGAAGAAGACAATTGTGTCAATTAAAAAAGTGGAATCCCTCATCAGTCTTGCCGTATCTCGTGATTGGCAACGATAGTAAGATTGTCACGCCGAGTTCGTGTCCTTCGACACGCTCAGGGCGAGCGGAAATCTTATTTCTCCCTGCTGCCGTAGTCCCGATTTATCGGGATTTCTCCCCACCCCAGATCCTTCAGTCACCCCTTGTGACTTCAGGATGACAGTTAAATTGTATTGTCATGCTGAGCGCAGCGAAGCATCTGAATGCCATTCG
>JAAYNN010000037.1 GCA_012520835.1 Dehalococcoidales bacterium | reverse complement strand
AGTAATGGAGGTCTAAATTAGCGATCTTCAGTTGAAAAAGAACTTTTTGAGCTATCTGCTCAAGACAATTTTTACTATTGAAAACCCCCATAGGGGTTAAACAACCTGTTTTTGCAGTGGAATCAAACTTGGGAAATTTTTTGAATTTATGAACGTGACTGGTAGGAAATATAAAGAAGAATTACAGAATTATCAAAATGAGTTAAAATTGTGGGAAAAAAACGTAAACAATAAATTACATGATCCTTATAAACGGTGGCAAGAAACATATTATTGTTCTAGATGCGGACTAATATTTTTACCTAGTCAGGCAGTAGGGCATGAACCTTCTGAGATGGTTCGCTTTTTACTTAGAGATCTACGTTGAGCAGCAGACCCTCAGTGCCAGGCAGTGCGGCCTAGCAAGGTGGAACAGCCGTCAAGGCTGGAGATCTATGGGGTGAAAGTCCTCTGTCAACAATTAACCGATTAGTTTGACTAGCATATCCGGGACGCGGGGAGGTAACAAACCGTGGGGTGTTGGATGTAAAAGCCACTAGGGCTTTGCATTACACAGAGAAGGCAAGTTCTGAACAGCACGAGTGGCGAGCAAAACTGGAGGCCGTAAGGATTAACGAATACTTCAGCCCCGAAATGACTCTTCAGAAGCTGTTGAAGAGATAATTGTTTGCGCTAACCATTGCCTTGTTGGGGAAAGCCGTAGTTCTGCAGGAAGAAACGGTTAAATGCAGCAACCGGGGTAAGGGTTATGGCATCTAGATGAAATTCTACACTTAAAGAGGTAACACCTCAAAAAGGCGAAGGACCTCTGGGCACTTGGAAGTTCGCAGCAGATGAAACTGGACATAGAGCCAAAAGATGCAGAAGGTGAACCAGACCTAAAGCAAACTAATGGTATGATGGGTGAATACGGCTATCAACGTTTTAGCTTTGATACTGTTAGGAAGGCAAAGGATTCTGATTTGATTCCAAGAGGTCAAAACCGGATTCGGGAAAACCGACCGTCCTGGATTGCAGGGGGGGCTACAGTAAAACATTTGGTTGTTATGTTATTATGGTGAATATTCTTGTTAGGCGAAACCGAAGTTCCGGAGATTTGGAAACCGTTTGTTCGGAACCGGAAAACACGCTCGATAAATAGATCTGTAAGCGAGATCGTTATGTGGCTACCCCGGCTGACGAAACAATTTGCCAGAGGCTCCATGTCAAGGATGTCCGCTAGGCCACCCAAAGGGGGTGTGCCTTTACATGGAGAGGGCAAACTGTTACCCTATTTGGGAACAGCCACACTGACCGAGTGGTGGTTTTCAAGTGGTTTCCACTTGAACGGAATGGCGGTTTCCAACCACCGGACAGGTGGTGTAAACTGATCCAGAATACTCAGATTAGACCTGAATGTGAAAGCGACTTCCTGCTAATAGGGCACAGGGGAGCATTGAAAAGGAATGCAACAAACCTGATTCTTGAGAAGAATGGGTATGGAGTGGGAGTTGAAGTGACTTCCGACAAGCTCCGCCATACCCTTGGATACAAACTAGTCAAGGATGTATACTCCTATAACAACATCCAGCAGATACTCGGCCACGATAATATTCAGACTACAAACCTCTATACGTTACGACTAAGCAGGGCAAAGAAGATGCTCTAGAAGTCCTGGAGTGGTGATAAATCCCTGATTCCATTGATATGCACCTTTTTGATGGGTTTTTGGATGTATCGCAAATGGAGCATAAACAAGAGATTTTGTCAGCTAACAGTATAATAATGATTGCCGTTAACAGAAACGGCGTTCCAGAGGACAAGAGGAGTTTTACCAAAGAAATTGCCACATCGGATTACTCAGACAGTTTTTTTGTAAAAGTAGAAATTTTGGAGCCGTTATTTCTATTAATTAGAGGGAGCAAAAAGTCTAACTTGCTACCGGCAAAATGTAATATTTTATGTTTAGATATTGAAGCGGCCAGTTTGAACAACGCTTACACTATTGTTTCGGAGCAATTCGAACCACATAGAAGATCACATACTGGTAATATTTTTACCAAGGGTTATTATGAAGGGGAAAATGTATGGTTCCCTTTAGAAAATCTGAGAAATATAGAGGAAGCAAAATTTGAGGAGCAGCTGTTTCTGGATTATAGGGAATTCAAACTTAAACAAAACTATGATGAGATGTCGGGATTTGATAAAGATGAGGTATCATTAATAAGCTTACTAAAAGATAGAGGAAAAATAACCGGAAAACAAATAATGGATATGTTTAGTGACAAGGAAAAATACCTAAAGGTTATTTGGAATTTAACAGATAAAGATGTTATAGAAGAAATAATTAGATGATTACAATGAATTCATCGAACACCACAAATTGATGTATTGGAGAAAGCGCATAGGATTCCATAGGTCCTCAAGATCATTATCCAACCATTTGAGTTGCTTAAGAAGGCCCTTCGATGAGGCGAAATTAACAAAGATTCGGTGAAAAATAAAAAGCTTAAAATAGATTAGTCTAAAGCGTTCAGTAGACACTCAATAACATAAATTGCAGCATCTTCGGGGGTTTCTTGTTGTTCGAAATCGGTTTCATCAAAAAAGAATTCCCAGCTATCTGGTCCGGAATGACAAAGAAAATGCATCGCCTTTAGAGGAGGTGTCTCGAAAGCCAGTTTTTCAACTAGTTCCTTAAAGTTACCTGTTGCTGCTATATCATTAGGCCTAAATCCGGGTATACTTGGTGTATTTCTATCCTTAATAACGATAAAGCCTTTGTCAAGTGCCCATAGAACCAATTGAAACACATACAGTATGGAAGAATTTAGATCTGCTCCTGCGGCTTTAAGATAGTTCCTGGCAATCTGATTTACCGGACGCTTGTTGATAATCTCTATCAGTTTATATTCCTGGATCAAAGGAATGTAAACATGATGGATTCTCTTGCAAATAAGGTAATCATCAGGTAATGCAAGGGTCTCATTTTGAAGTGTAATCGCCTCTTCCCACTCTGGTTGATCGAATAGACAATTAGCACTCGGGTTATTGTCCCCGATAAAATAGATTTGCACTAACCTAGCGCTGATATTATGTTTTAATAAAAACCATAACATAGTTATGTGGTTGGCATATTGATAATAATGACTAAGCCAGTCAATTTGTAAACTAATTCCAAGTTCCGCTTTAACTATGTTAAACGAATTACAGATTTGATCAATGCTGCCCGGTGAATTGTCATTACAACTGCTTTTTATCTCGTCTAAATGTGCCTTTGCCTCAACGAGTAGTAATTCACGACTTACGTAATTACCCGAATCAGTTTCTAACCAGCCAACTGCATCCCAGATGGGAGGATTGCCAGTTTGTGGCCAGAAACTTTTCCAGTCCTTTTGAAACTCATAAAAATCTGGAATGTCTCGGTAACTTAGAAAAGATAATCCCTTGAGCGCTTGATCAGTGGCTCTATTGCCTGAGTAATCGAAATCCAGCCATTCAATCCTTGAGCCGTGTCCAATGCAGCCAATAATTTGACGGTCAAGTTCTTGACGATGGCGGCCCATGTATCGGAGCAGGTGCCATTCGCTTCCATAGCCTGCCACTATTTTATCCATGACGAAAACCTCCTCAAAACAATTCGGAAATATAAAACAAGAAAAGCACCCCCGGATAGATTTCCTTGGAATTAGTATATTCCTGCTCAATGACCAGATCTGGATGAAGCTGCCATAGAACCGAATAGTTTGGGCAGTTGCGATTAGAACGGCTTTTCATTTGGTTTATACAAGCGGGATGGAGTTCAGTCAGCTTTTCATCATCCACCTGAACGATACTCTGCCCACCTTTATAGATAGGCAGGATTTGCAGGGCAATCAGAAGTGCACCACGGTTATAGTAAGCCTCATCCTTTGCGGCCTCGCGAATAACGTCTAGCTGATCAACGGCTATGTCCCAATCAATAAGTGTTTTCTCCCTGAGTTTACCGCTTCCAGCATTTATATAGCCATGTTTGAGCTCTAGCAAAAATGAAATATTTCGATACAAACACCAGTAATCGACCCAGCCGTGAGAATCATCTAGAAATCTTTTAGGTAGCTTTGACCAATTCCTTTTTACAGGTGACTCAGTTAAAAATGCGTCTGTAAAACGGGACATAGCAGGTGCTAAAAGAGACACCAACTGACGTTCTCTATAGGCAAAAGGATTATCATTTATTGCTCTGATATATGATCCGGCCTGTTTACAGGTTTCAATGGTTAATTGTCTACAGAAGTCTTTAGCGATGATTGCACCCGGACCGTTAATCAGATTATTATCAAAATAAAGATTTCCTATGGAACGAATATGTTGCTTCTCCATAAATTGAACCTCTAACTTATTCTTTCTTGTTTTCGTGTTTACTGTAAGACTAAGTATCTAACTATTCTCTAAGTTTGGTTTCACATTTTACCATATTTTCTACATGTTGTCTCTTTCGATTTGTCTGCGAACTTAAACACAAAATTAGCGAGGCACCCTACGCCCTTTAGTAGAGTGCCTTGCTTATTTAGGATTATCATTCCACATCCACCGTCACGCCGGACAAGCGGATGGTCATATTTGGTGATGCCGGGGGGCTGTTCCCGTAGGAAAAAAGGAGGATTTGGAACTAATGGAAACGAATTGTAATTATGAGCAGTTCAATATTTAGTTTATAGAATCTTCCGAAATGATAGCTGAGAACAGTACATCATTCAAAAAAGGAAGAAGATGACATTATGGGGATACCCAAAAATGGAAAATTTAATACAATTCTTATCGCTATCATGATGGTGACAATTTTATTATGTATTAGTAGTCAGGTAAAAGCAGCCCAAGATGGGGATTATACTTATTCTATAATAGAAGGAAAAGCCCAAATTAATGGCTACACAGGACCTGGTGGGGATATTACTATACCAAGTAGCTTACGTGGATTTCCTGTAACAAGTATAGGAGATTTAGCGTTTCAAAGTTGCACAGGACTAACTGGTATTGACATTCCGCAAGGAGTAACAAGTATCGGAGTAGCCGCTTTTAACGGTTGTACAAATTTGGCCAATATTTCCATTCCGCAAGGAGTTTTAAGTATAGGGGAACAGGCTTTTGGCATCTGTACAAGTTTAACTGATGTTTATATCCCGCAAGGGGTTGAAATTATTAGCAGTAGGGCTTTTATAAGTTGCACAGGATTAACCAGTATTAATATTCCAGAAAGTGTACAGAGTATAGGCTCTTCAACTTTTAATAATTGCACGGCCTTAACAACTATTACAGTAGATGTTGGTAATTTATTTTACCAAAGTATAGACGGAGTGCTTTATAACAAAGCCGGGAATACCTTAATAATGTGTCCAGGAGGCTTAACTACTATTAGAATTCCAGAGGGTGTAGAAAACATTGGAAGAGGAGCTTTTTTTGGGTGTGCAGCTATAAGCAGTATTACCATTCCGCAAGGAGTAGCAAGTATAGAAACTGAGGCTTTTGCTTATTGCACGGGATTAATCAGGATTACATTCAACTCAAAAACAACCACAATATATGATAGTGAAACTACAATACCAGCTATAACAAAGATTATTGGCTATGACTCATCCACCGCGAAAGACTATGCTGAACGTTATTGTAGAGAATTCGGAATTATAGCACCAGAAAAAACCTTGAAAAGTATAGCTATTACTACCCCAGCTGATAAATTAACTTATTTTGTTGGAGAGTCTCTGGATTTAACAGGTTTAGTTGTGACAGGTATTTACAGCGATTACAGCGTCAAGACGGAAACTATAACTACTGTGAATATATCCGGATTTCACAGTTCGAGACCGATTGCCAATCAGGTATTAACGATCACCGTAGGTGACAAGACAACGACCTACGCAATTAAAATTGCGGCCCCGATTTTTACTTATACTATTTTGGATGGACAAGTACAGATTACTAGATACATCGGGTCTGACACAAATGTTGTCATCCCAAGTACATTAGGCGGAATTACTGTGACCAGTATAGGGGAAGAAGCCTTTATAAGATGCTGGAGTTTAACAGGCATTATCATGCCGTCAGGCTTAACTAGCATTGGCGAACATGCTTTTGATGGTTGCAGCAGTTTAACCAGCATTGCTATTCCAGCAGGAGTAATTAGTATTGGCGATTATGCGTTTGCCTCTTGCAAAGGTTTAACAAGTATTGTAATTCCATCTGCTGTAACCAGTATTGGTAAAGGGGCATTTAATGGTTGCACAAGTTTAATAAATGTTTCAGTAGCTCTTGATAATCTTTACTATACAAGCATAGACGGTGTGCTTTATAACAAAGCTGGAACAATTTTAGAAGCATGTCCTGGCGGCAAAACTTCTGTAAGTATCCCCGCAGATGTGACTAGTATCGCAGCTAGTTCTTTTTCGGGTTGCACAAGTTTAAGCAGTATTAACATTCCGGAAGGAGTAATTAGTATAGGTCAAGGCGCATTTTTTGGTTGCTGGAACTTAACAAGCATTAACATTCCCAAAGGTGTAACCAGTATCAGCAGGAGTGCTTTCGCATATTGCAAAAATTTGACTAATATTTTGGTAGCTGATGAGAATTTAAATTATGCAAGTATAGACGGTGTGCTTTATAATAAAGCTGGAACAACTTTAGTAGCATGTCCTGGCGGCAAAACATCTGTTAGTATCCCGTCGGGGGTAACTAGTATTGGCGATGCGGCCTTTTCATGGTGCTCAAGATTGATTCCACTGCAAAAACAGGTTGTTTAACCCCTATGGGGGTTTTCAATAGTAAAAATTGTCTTGAGCAGATAGCTCAAAAAGTTCTTTTTCAACTGAAGATCGCTAATTTAGACCTCCATT
>JAAYNN010000036.1 GCA_012520835.1 Dehalococcoidales bacterium | reverse complement strand
AGTAACTCCGTACCGCCTCTAGCAGTTCAAATGTCCCTACCACATTGGTCTGAATAAATTCTCCCGGTCCATCTATAGACCGGTCTACATGAGACTCAGCTGCTAAATGCATTACTGCCGCAGGTTGATATTTAGCCAGCAGGCTCTTAACAAGTTCACGGTTACTTATGTCTCCTTGTACAAAGATGTGCCTTTCGCTATCCATCACATCCTGCAAGGATTCTAGATTACCGGCATAGGTAAGCTTGTCCAGGTTAATTACAGTAATATCATCCATTTTCAGCAAATAATTAACCAGATTGCTGCCAATGAAACCGGCCCCGCCAGTGACTAGTATAGTAAACAATTGAAACCCTCCCCGCTCCTTAACTTAGATATTTTACTTATTAAAGAATTTCAAGTAGTTTTGCATACTGCTGCTGTCGGCTAAATTTGACTACATCATCCAATGAGTAGCTTACTAATTGCCCCTGCTGCCAATCCCTATGTATCTCTTGCAGTCCTTTTACCATTTCATCTTCGTTAAAGATATCCAAACAGTAGCCTAGTTGATTCTCCCTTACTAAACGGGCAGCCTCCATATTCTTAGGTCCAACCACCAGTACTGGTCGCTGGGCGAGAAAATAATCAAATATCTTGCCCGTAAGTACTTCTTCTCCACCCATACTTTCGGAATGTACCACCAGCAATAGATCCATCGTTTTCATCAACTCTAATGCCTCTGTATGTGCAATAGTTTCGTTTATTTTTAACTTATCTCCCAGGCATTCCTTCCATTTCATGTTTAATACAGTTGATCCGTAGAAAACAAGATTTATGTTGTCGCTTAGCTTAGATACTACGTTAAAAAACCGGGTGGGATTCCTAAAGCTTTTAGGATGATCACTAATTCCACCAAAATACCCAATTGTTAGTTCTTTATTAGTGGGAACAGTAACAGTTACCTCATTGTTCATTCTTGAATCAAAACCATTCATTATAAGTAAACTTTTATTAGAAATATCCATAAAAGTGCTATTAATCTTTCCAAGCATCGGTCGGGATATATAGGTGAACTTATCGGCGATCCTAAGAACTTCTTTCTCTTTGTTAAGACTAATCTTTTTAGCTAACCAGTATCTCTTTTGAAAAATGGCGGTAGTATTCCAGCTATCCCTGTAATCCACAATAAGTTTTATTTTGTTACCAAACTTACGTTTTAAATTTAAACCGATAAGTTGAGTGCTATGCGGTGGAGAAGAAACAATTACAGTACTAATATTATTTTCCAATATTAATTTGCTTGCTTCTTTAACATAACGATTTACAAAAAATATTCCTTTATCCGGAATACAAAAGTCATTAATTAGGTTTTTTAGTCCCTGCATTATTGACGAAGATGTTTTGATTTCTTCTTTGCTTCCAGTATTAACAATAGCTTGTTTGTTGTAATATCTTTGGAGTTTGTCATTAACATACACCACTTTTAATTTACTAACTATATTTTTATATCCAAAATAACTGATTTCTTCGCCCCTGGAACAAAGCACATATACATCCCAGCCCTGTTCTTGCAAGAACTGAGCCATTTTTACCACCCTAATTACTCCTCCTAAGGAGGGGAAATAGGGTAGAAAATCTCTTGCTATGATAAGAACCTTTCGATTATAATCCTGATCTACCTTCAATATAATGAGGTCTCCTTTTATGTATTGAGAGAACTATTTTATTAAGTATATATGATCATTCTCTTCGTTAAAGTTAGCAAATTAATACTTCCTGTAGGAATATAACATCCTTCAATAAAACTAATATCTTCTTGGCCAGATAATTCGCCGTAATATCTTAATCGCAGCATCTCCCTGCCCATAAAGGCTGGAGCTAACAATACCCTTATGATTAAGATAGCTAATAACATTGGAGGCTATCTGCTCTGGGTCGCACGGTTCAACTAATATATTCCACCCTGCCTCTACCAACTCCACCCATTCGGTCTCCCCACGCAGGGTTACACACGGTACTCTATAAAAATAAGCTTCCTTCTGTACCCCACCGGAATCGGTAGCAATCAGGCGAGCATTTTTCTCTAACATAACCATGTCCAGGTAACCAACTGGCGGAATCACAATTAAAAACTTAATAACCGTTTCATATAAGCCTTCCCGAATTAATGCGATCCGGGTACGAGGATGCAGAGGCAATACTATCGGGATTTCCTTGGCTACCTGGGATAGTCCTTCAAAAATTGCCCTTAGCCCTACGGGGTTATCCGTATTCTCAGCCCGGTGAATAGTGGTCAATATGTACTGCTGGGGCTGGAGATGGTACTGTTCCAGTACGTTACTTTTCTCCTCAATCCGTCCGCCATAATAAAGCGCTGCATCATACATCACATCTCCGACCAGAAAAATCTTATCATTACTTATACCTTCGTTTTTAAGATTATCAACTGCCGTTTGCGTAGGAGCAAAGAGCATGTCTGCTATATGGTCGGTGAGTACCCGGTTTATTTCCTCTGGCATCTGCCGGTTAAATGACCTCAAACCTGCCTCTACATGAGCTACCGGAATATGGAGTTTCGTTGCTGTCAAGGCCCCGGCCAGGGTAGAATTCGTATCGCCATATACTAATACCCTATCCGGTTTTTCCTTAAGCAGCACCTTTTCAATCTCTTCCAACATCCTCCCGGTTTGAGCTCCATGACTGGCAGACCCTATTCCCAGGT
>JAAYNN010000035.1 GCA_012520835.1 Dehalococcoidales bacterium | reverse complement strand
TGCCGGTTTTCCTCTGTTTTCCACCAGATGAGCGCCCACTTTGAAAATCCTTCGTGTCTAAAGACGGGAGAATCCTTTTGCTCGGCAAACTTTATTTCGAGATACTTTTTCATTTTTTCTTTTTCGGTATCGCTGAATGGGGTAGTCCGCCACTGCAAATCATCCATGGCTTCTGCCACACTGGAAAATTTCACTCTTATTTTGGAGTTGAGTATTTCAAGATTAGCCTGTATGCCCATCTGGTAAAGCGTATTGAATACATAAATGTATGAGGGATGCTTTCTTTCAATCCTGCCGATAACCTGATACACCTCCCAGTCGAACGGCAGGTGCACTACCGGCAGGGTAAAATAGACGGCCTTTTTAGCTGCAGATGCCAGTTTGAGCATGCTTTCTTTTAAATCCTGCGGGCTCAGCGACCTGGAAGCGACTACGATATCATGCGGTTCTACATCCTTCCCCACTACGGCATCGTCCCATGAACAGTTGATATATTTTATATTGCTTATACCGTCTTTATCGGCGTTTTCCTTTAAATGCTTCAGCATTTCGGATGATATATCCAGCCCGGTAATGCTTTTAACCTTTTTTGCCAGCGGGATAGCCAGCGTACCGGGTCCGCAGCCAATGTCCAGTACCGTACACTCAGGTGTCGTTTCGATGCGGGCAAGCATCTTGTAGATGTAATCGTCTTTGTCCAGCTTTTCGCCGTCGGTTTTTACATTATCGATCCTTTTATTGAACTTAGCGGCGCGTTTGTCCCATAGCTCCCTGCTGGATAATCCTTTCCATGGCGAATTGCCGCAGGCTTCCTTCCACATGGTAGTCCAATCGATGGTGCTCAGTTCCATTGCATCAACTCCTGTAATAATTTTTAAATCGGCCACGTAATATCTTAAGTAATACAGCGTATAATACATCAAATTTCCTCTACAATCAAATATTTAAAGAATTCTATTCCTTGCTGATATATCAATCGAGATAGCCGGCAGCAAATTGCACAATCCGTATATCTATGTTATAGTTTTCTTACAAAGGCAGTCACAATAAGACCGCTAGGGGAGCAAATAAGCTGAGAGTCCCGAATCGCCGGGGCAACCCTGATGACCTGAACTCGATAATGCGAGCGTAGGAAAGCGGACACGAAAAACCAGAGGGTCCGGTATTTCCGAATCTCTGGTTTTATTGTTTTTAAGGAGAGAAATGACACAGCTTGAACTGGCTAAAAAGGGAATCATATCGCCGCAGATGGAAACAGTTGCCGAGTCCGAGGGCTTGGATGCCGAATTCATACGAAGTGGAGTGTCCGACGGAACTATCGTCATACCAGCCAATATTAAACATACCAGCCTGATTCCCTGCGGCATCGGCAAGGGTTTAAAAACCAAGGTCAATGCCAATATCGGCAACTCCTCCGATTACGGAAATGTCGAAACCGAACTGGCCAAGCTGGCGGTGGTAATCGAAACCGGCGCCGATGCGGTTATGGATTTATCAACCAGCGGCAATGTCAACGAGATTCGCCGCTCTATCGTTTCCAAAAGCACGATTGCTATCGGCACCGTCCCTGTATATCAAGCCGGGCTGGAAGCAGCCAAAAAACATGGCGCTATCGTCAATATGACTGCCAATGAATTATTCGATACAATCGAAGAACATGCCAGAGACGGGGTCGATTTCGTTACCGTGCATTGCGGGGTGACCACCGAGTCCGTCGAAAGATTGCAGAAGCAGAAACGTGTTACCGATATCGTTTCGCGCGGCGGTGCTTTCATGATGGGCTGGATGATTCATAATGCAAAGGAAAATCCGCTCTACGAGCAGTTTGACAGGCTGTTGGAGATTGCCCTGAAGTATGATGTTACTCTCAGTCTCGGCGATGGCATGCGTCCCGGAAGCCTCTGCGATGCCACTGACCGGGCGCAGGTTCAGGAACTGATTATACTCGGCGAACTCGTTAAAAGGTCACGCGATGCCGGGGTGCAGGTGATGGTGGAGGGTCCGGGACACCTCCCTTTGAACCAAATCGAGGCAAATGTAAGATTACAAAAATCAATCTGCAACGAGGCTCCTTTTTACGTTTTAGGGCCTCTGGTGACCGACGTGGCAGCAGGTTATGACCATATTACCGGGGCGATTGGCGGGGCAATTGCCGCCGCTGCCGGGACCGATTTCCTGTGTTACGTTACACCGTCCGAGCACCTGTCTCTGCCGGATATGGAAGACGTGCGGCAGGGTATTATCGCATCGCGTATTGCGGCGCATGCCGGCGATATCTCGAAGGGTGTCAAAGGGGCGATGGATTGGGACAGAAAGATGTCGCTTGCGCGTAAAAATCTCGATTGGGAAGAACAGGCTCGTTTATCTTTAGACCCGAAACATCACCGGGAAGTACATGCCAAACATACCACTTTCGGCGAGGCGTGCAGCATGTGCGGCGACTTCTGCGCTATGGAGCTGACGGCGAAGTATCTGGGCATACCTGTCAAGAAGTGCTAGTTTTCCGCTTTTGACTTTTCCGCAACCACCCGTGTGCCTTGATATATTCAGAACAAACTCCCAAAATGGATACACATCTCCCCCCGGATTCTTCGGTCGCTTCTCTTCCTCCGGAATGACAATAGTAATAAACGGCTTCCCCATGTGGAAGGCATACTATTACCGGCTTTTTATCTATGCATAGATTAAAAATGTAATGTTGTTCTATAATCTATCTATGGAAAAGTCCAAACATAAAGCCGATGCAGATAGGCTTTACGCCAGCCTGCGGAATTTACCGCAAGCCGGGAAAAATCCGGTTTTAGTCCTGATCAGCGGATTGCCGGGTACAGGCAAAACATATTTTGCCGGGCAATTATCGGAACGCCTGCCTTTTATAACGCTGGAAAGCGATGCTTTAAGGCTTATCCTTAATCCCAATCCAACATATGGCAAGGCAGAAAGCACACGCCTTTTTAGCGCCATTCACTTGCTCTGTGAGCGCTTATTAAAAGAAGGGCATTCCGTAATCGTCGATGCCACCAATCTTATCGAGAGCCACAGGCAGCATTTCTACGATATAGCTGATAGAACGGAGTCAAGGCTTGTCATCGTGCGGGTTGAAGCACCTGAGCCAGTGGTTAAAGAAAGACTGGCTGCGAGAGCAAAAGAGCCGGACGGCAAATCGGATGCCGATTGGAAAATCTACCTCATGATGAAGAAATCAGTTGATAAAATTAAGCGCAAGCATTATTCTGTAGATACATCTTTAGATTATAAAAATAGGCTGGATGAAATAGTCGGGGAAATAAAAAATTAAAAGGATTGTTATAGAAAGGGGTTTGAATTGGATATCAAGGTAGCAAGTGCAGGGATTACCAAAGTTGAAACAGGCGCCATGGTGGTTTTCATGTTCGAAGGTGAAAAGAGGCTGGGGCGTGAACTGGGTGCTTTAAACAGGAAACTGGGAAAAGTTATTACGGCATCGATTGAAAATGGCGAAATGAAGGGCAGAGCCGGAGAGTTGAACGTATTTCACTCGCTCGGCAGGATGCCAGTTCAACGTGTTGCGGTAGCCGGATTGGGTAAGAAAGAGGAGTTCAAACTCGATAAATTGCGGGCGGCTGCGGCGGAAAGCTGCCGTGCTTTAAAACAGAATAAAGTTACGGATATAACTGTTCTGGCAACCTCAATTGCCGACGGCAGGAAATTCTCTCAGGAGGATTATGCCCGGGCGATAACCGAAGGGGCCATGCTCGGTCTTTATTCCTTCAGGAAGTATTTCACAAAAGAAAACGATTTTAAGGAAGTAAAGAAACTGACACTCCTGTCAACAAGTGAAGACGGGGTTGCCGCTATCAAGAAAGGCAGCAATAAAGGACGCATCATTGCAGAAGCGGTCTGCCTGGCAAGGGATATGGTCAACGAACCTGCCAACTACCTTACACCGGCTGCCATGGCGGATATTGCCAAGAAAATCGCCGAGGATAACAAGCTGGAAATTACCGTTCTCGAACGCGAGGATATGCAAAAATTGGGAATGGGAGCTTTGCTGGGCGTATCCCGGGGAAGCGTTCAGCCTCCTAAAATGATAATCGTCAGCTATAAGGGCAGGAAATCGAATGATATCGACCTGGCATTGGTAGGAAAGGGGATTACCTTCGATACCGGAGGCATCTCTCTGAAAACGGCAGCCGGCATGGAAGAAATGAAAGCCGATATGTCGGGCGGCGCGGCTGTTCTGGCAGCTATCGGCAGCATTGCCCGGTTGAAATTGAAAATAAACGTTACCGTTGTTGTTCCTGCTGTAGAAAATATGCCGGACGGCGGTGCTATCAGGCCGAGCGATATATTAACTGCTCTCACCGGCAAGACCATCGAAATTATTTCCACCGATGCCGAGGGCAGGCTGATACTTTGCGATGCACTGGGGTATATCAATAAATCGAAACCGAAGGCAATCATCGATATCGCCACCCTGACCGGAGCTTGCATAGTTGCCCTGGGAAAACAGTGTTCAGGTATTTTGGGGAACGACCAGTCGCTGGTGGATAGAATCATCGAATCCGCAAGTGAAGAGGGAGAAGCAGTCTGGCAGCTGCCGTTATTCGAGGACTATAGAGATAATATTAAAAGCAGTGTGGCGGATATCAAGAACGGCGGTTCGGGAGGCGGCGGAACGATTACAGCGGCGCTGTTCCTTTCGGAGTTTGTGGGCGATACCCCCTGGGCGCACATGGATATTGCCGGTACCAATTTTACGGATAGGGATAGAAAATACCTTGTCAAAGGCGGCACCGGTGTCCCGGTAAGGACGCTGGTCAATCTGGCAATTAAAATGTCCGGCGGGAGGAAAAAATAATCGTCATGTCCTCTACCCCCTCTCTGCCGGTGGAGTGGGGAATTTATAAGGGGGGAGGTAAAATTATCTTTTTGAGTCCCCGTGTCTGGATTGAACCAGCCGGCGATAGTTAATTAAAAAGGTATTATTCGGTTGTGGTGTCTGATGAATAGTATTTTAAACGTAATTAACAATTGATTGTACATTATTACCGAATAGTACTATTAAAAAGGATTGGACATGTCAGAAAGTAACGGAAGCATATATATGTTCTCGGGCAAGGGCGGTGTCGGCAAGACCACCTGTGCGGCTGCGACAGCACTGCATCACGCCTCGCTGGGTGAGAAAACGCTGGCGCTATCTACCGATGCTGCGCCGTCACTGGCGCATATCTTCGAAATAAAAGATATGCAGAAACCGGCAATGGTTACCGATTCTCTTTTTATCGATGAAGTCGGTCTTCCCGAAGTCGAGGAGATGTGGGACATGAAGTTTGGCCGGGAGGTATATGAAGTATTCTCATCTATCGTATCCCTCGACTATGATTCCTTCAAGGAATTCATGTCGTCGATGCTGCCGGGCCTGGCGGATGAGTTCATGGTCGATTATATACGCCAGTTGAAACTGAGCGGCAAGTATGAATCCATTATCTGGGATACCGCTCCGCTGGGGCAAACGCTGGCGCTCTTGCATACCCCTGCGATGCTGATTGAACACCTGAAGCTGGCACCGCGTATTTATACCAATTTTAAATTCGGACAGAGGCAAAAGAGTTCCATCATGGAAATTATCAAGGGCTGGCAGAAGCTCTCGGGCGACTGCCTCGATTTCCTGCGCCAGGAAGTTCGTTTTACTATTGTCACCATACCGGAAGCCCTTGCTTTCGAGCAACTGGAAGGCGTCTTTAAGGAAATGCAGAGAAACGGCTTTAAAATCGGGCAACTGGTGGTCAACAATGTCATAAAATCCGACGAATCCGAGTTCTTAAAGTCCAAGGCGGCTCAACAGAAGAAATATCTCGATATGATATATGAAAAGTTCCCGGATATCGATATCATTGAACTGGCAATGCGCCCGTATGAAATCAAGGGAATAGACAGGTTGAAGGAAATCGAGCAAAGCCTGTTTAAACAATCTGCTTAAGCAGACTATGTATAACATAAAACATTGTCTTTTATGCCTCGATGCTATATTATATAGGCAGTTTTTAATTGGATAGAGTATTAAATTAAAACACTATGAAATCAAAAGCAGAATTAGTCAAATCCTCAGTGTTCTTTGCCGGCTTGAAAACCGATGAACTGGAACCGGTAATAGGGCTGGTAAAAGAAAAGAAGTACGAGCGCGATGAGATGCTTTTCTTTGAAGGGGAAACTGCTGAATCCCTTTTATTCCTGGCTTCGGGAGTGGTGAAATTATTCAAGACCTCTCCTGATGGCAAGGAGCAGATTCTGTCAATTGTACATCCTGAAGAAACGTTGAACGAGGTTCCCTTATTCAACGGGGGATTAAATGCTACCAGCGCGCAGGCAATGATGCAGGTTACCGTATACAGTATTAGCAGGCGGGATATTGAGATGATAATGCGACGGTATCCGCTGGTGGCTTCAAATGTAATACACATACTGGCAAAGAGGACACGTCAACTGATGACACTGGTCGAGGAACTGTCATTCAAAAGGGTAAATGGAAGGTTAGCCGGTATATTGCTGGAAAATGCGGTTCGTGAAGGGCAATCCGGTGTCAGGCTAACGCAGCGCGACATGGCTGCCATGGCCGGAACAGCCCGCGAGGTTATCAGCCGTTCGCTGAGAGCGATGGAGGATGACGGCATTATCGGCTTCGATAAGCACAGGCTGATTATCAGGGATAGGAATGCCCTGGAACGTATGTCGCAAACATTTTCATGAGACAAATGTCACATACAAGCAGGGAAAATGTAGCTATTATCATTATATAAACAGGGGTAATGAAAGTGTATTTAATGAAACCTGAAATAGATAAAGATAAATGTGACGGATGCGGCCTTTGTGTTGGTGTATGCCTGGAAAACGGCATTATGATAGTCAATAAAACCGTTGTTACCATCGATACAGTGGAATGCGACTGGTGCGGTATCTGCGAGGCTGTTTGCCCGTGTGATGCCATACG
>JAAYNN010000034.1 GCA_012520835.1 Dehalococcoidales bacterium | reverse complement strand
GATGGGGATTTCCCTCTCTTTAGCCGCTTTTACCACAGCCGCCACCTTATCCGGTTCGCTGATATTCCCCGGGTTGAGGCGCAGCCCATCCACTCCCGATGCTATGGCCTGCAGTGCCAGCCGATAATCGAAATGGATATCGGCAATGAGCGGTATCCTGATGCCTTTTTTAATCTCGGACAGGGCCTCGGCAGCCTGCATATCCGGCACAGCCGAGCGGATGATTTCGCAGCCGCATTCCTCCAATTCTCTGATCTGCCTGATAGTCGCGGCAACATCTCTGGTATCGGTCTTGGTCATCGATTGCACAATCACCGGTGCATCTCCGCCGACGGCTACATCGCCGATTCTGATTGTCTTGCAGACCCTGCGCTTTATCATGCTGTTATGTCCTTTACTCGGCTATTATACGCCCGATATCCTGGAAAGTGATAGCGACCATAAGCATTATCAGAAGGGCAAAGCCGATGAAATGGATTTTTCCCTCTGTTTCCGGAGAGACCTTTTTACCGCGTCGAATCCATTCTAAAAGTACGAATATAATCCTGCCGCCGTCGAGTGCCGGCAGAGGCAGCATGTTGATAATGGCCAGGTTTATGCTGAAGAAGGCTGTCCATTTCAGCAGCGGGCTGATGCCTGTTCGTGCTACTTCACCCGTAATCTGTGCGATGCCGACCGGCCCGACCAGATCTGCCGAGGCGCTGGTGCCGACGAACATGCTGAGGATACCGTTTTTAAAGAGTACCATTATCTCAAATGTTTCAACGATACCCTTTTTAAGGGCTATCCATGGGTTGAAACTCTGTTTGACGATGGTGGGGTCTTCCGTCCTGATGGCAAAACCGACCGAGCCTTCCCCCTTGGGAGGATTCCAGCGGGGAACGACCGTTACCGTCTTTTTTGAACCATCCGTACGCTCCAGGAGTATGTCCATCTCATTGCCGAGATAGATTTGTATATAGCGGCTGACATCGGCGGTATTGTTGATGGTCTTGCCGCTGATTTCAAGAATCCTGTCGCCTGCCACGATTCCGGCCATTTCTGCCGGTGACTTGGCAACCACCTCGGCAACGTTGACATTGCCGGTAACGTTATTGTGAGGAATCATAAAAGCAATTGTTAAAAGTAAAAACGGCAGGATAAAGTTCATAATGGAGCCGGCGCTGAGCACCAGAAGCCTTTTAGGAATGCTCTTGCTGGCGAGGCTGCGCTCTATTTTGGGGTCTTCCTCTCCTGCCATCCTGGTAAAACCGCCCAGCGGCACCCAGTTCAACGAATATTCGGTCTCGCCGTATTTAACAGCGATAATGCGCGGCGGAAAGCCGATGCCGAATTCATCGACCCTGACGCCGCAGGCCTTGGCGGTGGCAAAGTGCCCCAGTTCGTGTGCAATCACCACGATCGCCATCACGAAAAAGAAGGCAAGCAGGGTAATCAGTGTTCCTACTCCCGGGATGACGATATTGGAACCAGCCAGTTCGTAAGCTATCAATGCTATGATTGCCATAATGAAATATGCCACGGTTGCAACCAGCACCACCATCAAAGGCAGTTCCCGCTGGTTGAAAATGTTGTATTTATATATCAGAGCCGCAACTGCAACGATTAACAGCAGCGCCATAAAAGCAATCAATATATTCATTAATTATTTAAACTCCCTGCCAGATCGGCTGCCGTTGCCCTGGCCCAGGTATCGGCGGCATAGATATCTTCCAAAGTAGGCTGTACGATATTCCGGTGTTTCTCCAGTGTTTTGGCTATCATCTCAGCGATTTGATTAAACTTTATACGGTGCGATAAAAAGAGCGATACGGCCACCTCGTCTGCGGCGCAAAGCACTGCCGGAGCAGTCCCGCCTTCTTTTCCGGCATCGATGGCCAGTTTCAGGCAGGGGAAGGCTTCCAGATCGGGCTGTTCGAAATCCAGTTTTTCGATTTTAGTCCAGTCGATCCTGGGTATTTCGGGGTTTTTCATACGCTCAGGGTAGGTCAGGGCGTACTGAATCGGCAGGCGCATATCGGGGATGCCCAGCTGCGCCTTGGTCGAGCCGTCTGGAAACTCCACCATAGAGTGGATGATGCTCTGCGGGTGCACCAGCACGCTGATATTTTCATAGGGGATGCCGAACAGCCAGTGCGCCTCGATAACCTCCATTC
>JAAYNN010000033.1 GCA_012520835.1 Dehalococcoidales bacterium | reverse complement strand
TTTTTATTTCCTCCGTCAAACGGATGTGGGTGTTCGGTGTGCTGATAGCTGTTGCATGCATTGTAACCGGCATTTTCTTCTCGCAGTTTCTGACCTCCATCTGGTGCTTCTTTGCCGCCGTTATCAGCGTCATCGTTTACTGGATACTTTACGGAGTAAAGTCGGAAGCTCAGGGATAACTTCTGTGGAGTGTGCCTCAAAAAAGTGCTGATTGTTTACGGAACCGAATAGCCGATTACCAAATCAATTTCCGCACTCGATGCTGATGCGGTTGAAGATACCCAGCAGGTCTTCGATGGTGGTCCTGGATTTCTCATCGCCTTTTATATCGAGTATTATTTTCCCCTCGTGCATCATAATCAGGCGGCTGCCGTAGCTGGTGGCATAGCGCAGGTTATGCGTTACCATTATTGTGGTAACCCCTTTGTCGCGCACAATTCTATCGGTCAGTTCCATAATCGTTTCGGCCACCTTGGGGTCGAGCGAAGCGGTATGCTCGTCCAAGATTAAAAATTCGATGGGCGTCATGGTTGACATTAAAAGCGCCAGCGCCTGCCTTTGTCCGCCGGATAGAGAGCCGACGGTTGCATTAAGCTTGTCTTCCAGCCCCAGTCCCAGCTGACGCAGGTTATCGCGGTAAAAATCGATGCGTCTCTTATCCGTCCCCGGTTTCAGATTGAAGGATTTGCCCTTGTTATCGGCCATCGACAGGTTTTCCAATATAGTCATCTCCGAGCAGGAGCCCATGGCCGGGTTTTGATAGACGCGTCCGATTTTGCGGTAGCGCTTGAAATCATCCATGCGCGTAATATCCACCCCGTTAATAAGAGTGTTCCCTGAATCGACATCGATAGTCCCGCAGATGATGTTCAGGAGCGAGGTTTTGCCGCTCCCGTTGGAACCGACCACCGATACGAATTCCCCGTCCTCTATCGCCAGATTGAAATCCTCGAAGATGCAGGTTTCGTTGATGGTTCCGATATTATAGGTTTTATAGATATGCTCCAGGCTAAGCAAGTTTCTTCCTCCTTGTGCGGCGCTCCATGGCGATGACCAGTATTATCAGGAAAAGCACTGCCGTTACCAGTTTCATATCCGTGGCGGAAAGTCCGTAGGTAATGGCAAGCGCCACGCAGGCTTTATAGAGAATGCTGCCGACGGCTACCGCAGTGGTCGGTTTAACCATCCGCAGCTTTCTAAACAGGGTGATTCCGATAATCACCGATGCCAGGCCGATAACGATCGTTCCGATGCCCATCTGCACCTCGAAGAATCGCTGCTGCTGGCACATGACGCTGCCGGCCAGCGCTACCAATCCGTTCGATATCATCAGCCCGATGATTTTAATGGTGCCCTTGTCGCTGGCAAGCGAGGTTACCACCGCCGGGTTGTCGCCCACGGCGCGCAGCAGGTAGCCCGACTTGGTCTTCAAATACCAGTCCAGCAGCAGTTTTGCCAGCAGGGCGACGATAAAGATGATAATCAACGTCTTGTACGGTTCCAGAAAACCGGGGAAGATGGTATTTACGATGCCGTTATTGAAGATGGTGGTGGTGTTGAATATCGGCAGGTTGGCTCTGCCGGCTATATGCAGATTGACGGAATACAGCGCTGTCATGGTGATGATGCCGGATAGCAGGTCGCGCACCTTCAATTTTACATGAATCAGGCCGGTCACCAGCCCGGCGGCGGCACCGGCCATAATCGAAACCAGCATGGCAAGCAGCGGGTTTATGCCGGATGCTATCAAGGTAGCTGTAATGGCGGCGCCCAGCGGATATGTCCCGTCTACGCTTAAATCAGGGAAATCCAGTATTTTATAGGTGATATAGACGCCCATCGCAATGATGGCGAATATCAAGCCCTGTTCGAATATACTGATTACCAGATCCAAGACGGCACCTCTATAAATAAACCGTTTAAAGTCCGGCAAGTTGCATTAAAGTGCCACCCACCGGACTATTTTATCTCGATCAAACCCGGTTGATTCTACACTTAAACCATTTCCCGATCAGGCGGGATCCAGAATGCCAAAGCATTCAAACCCCTCCCCAGATTCTTCATTCGTCCTTCACGAATTCAGAATGACAGAACAAGCTCGAAGCCGCTCATAATGAGCCTGTCACAAACTAAGCGGCATCGAATTGTTATCCATAGCAACCAAAATTATTTTAACCAGGCATTCCATTATGGGTTAATATTTAATTATTGGCAACATCTTCAGCCCTGCCGGCCATATCGGACGGCAGAGTCAAGCCCAGTTCCGCCATGACAGTCGAGTTGATATACAAAAAGCTCTCGGTGATAATCTCGTATGGTATATCGGAAGCCTGCGCTTCACCCTTCAATATTTTGGCTGCCATTTTACCGGTCTGCTTTCCTAACTCGAAGTACTCCAGCCCCTCAGCGGCGGCACAGCCGATTTTTACCTGCTCGATTTCGCTGCCGAATACCGGAATGCCCTTTGCTTTGGCAGCCTCCAGTATAATGGGCAGGGAGCCGACTACGGTATTATCGGTCAGGTTGGAGATGCAATCCACTTTTGCCAGCAGTCCGTCGATAGCCAGCGGGATATCGGCAGGGACGCTGATGCCGGTAGTGATGATTTCGAAGCCGTAGTCGCCGGCCAGTTCTTTATAGACAGCGATGGCGGATTCGGAATTGACTTCGCTGGTGGTGTACATAATGCCGATTTTAGCGGCACCCGGCATCAGGGCGCGAATCAGCTTCAATTGTGCCTCGACTGGCAGCATGTCGCTGGTTCCGGTGATGTTGCCCTCGGTGATACCGGCCAGAACCGGGTCGGTTACAGCGGTAAAGATAACGGGAATCTTGCCTTCGGCGGCATTATAAGCCGCCTGCGCCATCGGGGTGGCGATTGCACAAATCAGGTCTACCTTGCTGGAAACGAAAGCTTCGGCGATTAAATTGGAGGTTCCGCCGTCGAAGTTGGCGTCCTGATAATCTATGGACAGGTTCTCACCCTCGACGAATCCTTCTTCGGCCAGCCCGGCGATAAAGCCTTCGCGGCAGTTATCCAGTGAAGCATGCGGGCCGAACTGCCCGATGCCGACGACGTATTCTGCCCGCGGACCGCATCCCGGCAGAAGAACAAGCATCATTAAAGATGCGATTAATGCGATAAGTATTCTTTTCAAGAGATTTCTCCTTCGGATTTATTTATTTTTTAACAGGCCGGTGATACAATCCGAATTCAGATAAATTTGTTTTCTGAATTATAACACCAACCCTGATATATGTGTAACTGAGTCATTTCAGTGTCAATTATTACTATTTTCGATTTTCTTTATAGTTTAGAGGCCCCGCCGGGCCACATCCCCGCTGTTTTAAACATCTCATCCTCCTTTTCCGGAAATAAAAAACCCCCTGCCATAAAGGGGCAGGAGGTCACTTCCGCGGTACCACCCTTCTTAACCAAACCTCTCGATTCGGTCATCTCTTGCTGGATACGGAGCAAATCACTCGATATCCCGGGATACGTTAACGCTTCCCCTGCGGCGAAACCTACTCGGTTGTTCCTTTCGGCTTGCGGCTCCCGGGTCCATTCAATCTGACCATCGGCACCGGCTCACACCTTCCCCGGCTCTCTGAAACCTACATGTCGGATTTACTAATCCCGTTCACGGCCTTTGAATTATTTAATTTCGCTTATTATATTGCTTTAAAGGGAGGGGTGTCAAGGGGGGATTTATAATAAAAAGCCCTCGAGATTAAACTCAAGGGCTTCAATCCTCAACTTATTGGTGGACCCAGAGAGGCTCGAACTCTCGACCTTTTGACTGCCAGTCAAACGTTCTCCCAACTGAACTATGGGCCCGTGGACTTCTTTAATTTATCATAGATAGCGCTATTTTATCAAGGTCAGGCATTGAACTGTAGTAATACCATTGCCCTTTTACCCTCATTCCCGACAGGTCGGGGCTAACAAAGACAGCTTTGTAATCACTTCTTCTTCAGCGGCGTGATTTTGACGCCGGTAGGGGTATCCTCGATGGCAACGCCTAAATCAGCCAGCTTCTGGCGGACGGCATCGGCCTCTTTCCAGTTCTTTTCTTTCCT
>JAAYNN010000032.1 GCA_012520835.1 Dehalococcoidales bacterium | reverse complement strand
TCGTCGTCTTCGATGTGGTCATAACCCAGAAGGTGCAAGACGCCGTGGATGGCAAGAATGGCTGCCTCTCTTTTTACGGAGTGATTGTGTTCCTGCGCCTGTATGACAACCTGCGGAAAGCTGATAATCACTTCCCCGAGCTGCTTGATGCCGTCCGGCGGTGAGATGAAAGAGCAATCCTCTCCGTCTTCCGACGAGAGTTCGTCCTGCATGGCAAAGGAGAGCACATCGGTCGGTTTGTCGATTTTACGGTAATCCCTATTTAGCTGTTGGATTCGCTCCTGCCCGGTGATAAGCAGGCTCATTTCGATGTTATCGCCGACATTCTCCGCCTTAAGCACAGCCTCGATTATCTCACGCAGCCATTTCTCGTCGAGGCTATCCTCGAAACCCTCATCGAAAAGGATATCTATTTCCATAGTGCTCATCATAGCACAGGAATGAGGTGCCGACAATCATTTTTGATAGTAAAGCGAAATAAAATGCCATACTCCATCCCGGCCTGTCGGCACACCATAAAGACAGCAAATATGACAGGGGTATAAATTAGGATTACCATCATCCGGCAGTCCCGATAAATCGGGATTTCATTTCAGCTTGCCGAAACTCAACATACAGGGTGGTTAAAAGATAAAACATGAAGGCTCCCCTACCTCTCATCAATTCGGAAAGCCTTCGTTTGGAGACAGAGGAACACTAAATAACTGATATCTAGTCCAGCATAGAAATCAGTTTAGAAGAAAAGCTATCAACGGATAGAGCACTTACCATTTCCTTTTTTATCTCATCCGAAAAAGCATCAAAGTATGCCTGCGGATCGGCAGCTTTAATAGTGTCAATCCATTTTTTTAATGTTCCGTCGACATCGTCCACTATGACATCTTCTCCGTTTATCGCGTTAGTATCGACATAAACATCAATGCCTATATCGGTATTGGTATAATGCAACACCCCATCGTTAAAACCATAACTTACTACTTTGGTTGAAGTTTCTTCAGTATAAGCCATACCTTCAATGTAATTCCTAATTACCTGCTGCCCTTCTTTCGGCAAAGCGTTGAAGAAAATTATCGGGTCGGATGAATAACAGAACAAATCAAAAACAGCCCTCATTACAGCCGGGTCGCTCCAGTCCTCTTCCCCGGTAATGGAAACTATGGCTTCATCAACAGGTATTATATCGAAGCCTAATTCATAGACTTCCTTTTCCCATCCTGATAACAGATTGCCGGAATCGTCCAGCGGAAGTTCTATAATAATATCCGCATTGAAATTATAGTAACGGGTAATATGTGTTTCGATATATTTTCCACTCTGAATAACCTGTTTTATCTGGCGTACCAAATAGTCGTCTTTCCCGATCCATATTTCAGCCCTGAAGTCACCAATCTTCAGGTTTCCGATATAATGCAGGCAGGGAAAACCATCTATAATCTCGTCAGCCAGCTGTTCCGGTTTATCCATAAATTCCAGCATCGCAACGGCATGTTCCTGGCTCATGGTTCCCCCATTTCCACAAAATAAATAATACAGGTCACCGGCTGTCTGCAACAAATAATCCTTATCCTCTGTCTG
Organism: Dehalococcoidales bacterium; assembly: GCA_012520835.1. Taxonomy (GTDB): domain Bacteria; phylum Chloroflexota; class Dehalococcoidia; order Dehalococcoidales; family UBA5627; genus UBA5627. The sequence goes on along the minus strand of JAAYNN010000032.1, from coordinate 4,522 downwards.
ATAATATTGATATTCCCCGTCATAATAAATCTCAAAACTCTCTTCTTTCAGAGTTGTAATACCATTATGAGTGGAAGGATAAGAGTGATAATAAGTTAAATGTGCGAGGTCAGGCAGGATGAATTCAAAGGTATTATCCGTAACGGAACCTATAATTTCAGGGTTATCAATATTTACTGTTGTATCATAGCTGTTGACACAATAGGATTGTATATTTCCCGCCGCCTCTTTCGCCTTGGCAAGAATAGTATTATAACCATTGTTCCCGCTCCACGGCTGCAAGACAAACAGCATGGCTACGATAGCCACTACTGAAAACGCAAATACAGCGGGACGCAGCCAGTTCGACTTACGGCCGCTACCACCGATTCCATTGATTTTAGACATAACTCCGACTTTTATATCCGGCTTTTGCTCCATGACGCTCAAGGCGCCAAGCCGCTGCCGGACACTTTTAAAGCCTGCCAGTGCATCCCTGCAATCTGCGCATACCGCAAGGTGCTCTTCGATAAACTCCCTCTGTGCACGGGAAAGCTCATCGCCGGCATAAGCCGATAACAACTCTTCATAATCGAAACATCTCATCTCACCTGCACTCCCCATATAAAACCTGAAATTGCTTGCTCCCCCTGGCAACCCGCTTGCCGACAGCTTCTTTGGTAATGCCAAGGATTTCCGCAATTTCCCGATACTTGAAACCTTCGACATAATGCAGCACCAGACAAATCCGCTGGTCGTACGGAATTTTAGCAAGCGTTTGCCTGATAAAAAGGTTATCTTCGGAATTCCCACTCGATTCTTTCAACACAGGGCTGTTTTCGGACAAATCGGAAAAAGAGATAAACGAGATTATTTTCCTTCTCCTGTTATATTGCAGGGCATTGTTGGTGGCGATACGGTAAAGCCATGGCTTGAAAGAAAGCTCGGAATCTGTTTTAAAAATTCCCTTGTATGCATTGACGAAAGTATCCTGAGCCAGGTCTTTCGCCGTTTCATAATCTCCCGTCATCCTATATAAATATCTCACGATAGCCGACTGGTATTTTTCGACGATTTCCGTGAAAGCGCCAATATTCCCCCGGCGGACTTGCGCTATAGCCAGCGTTACCTCTTCGTTTATAGCCTGCGCATTATCCAAAATACTGTTTCCTTTCACCCTCTATATATAAGAATGCTCGAGGAGATTGAAAGTGGACATTTTAAAATCTTTTATGACATTGTACTACTTGAACCGACTATTTTATACAATTTTATGGAAAGCGAAATAAAATACCATAATTCATCCCGGCCTGTCGGCACACCATCAAGACAGCAAATATGGCAGGGTATAAATTTAGGATTAGAATGACATTCAATTTTGTCATCCCCTGCTCTAATTTCAGAGTATGAAGTCAGGGCGATCAGATTTTATTAATAAAAAATCGCATAAAATATTATATTCCCCCCTAACCCCGCGGCATTTCCGACGTTATAATAGTAGAATACAGAGAATAACCGGAGGTTCACCCATGAAAAAAGTACTTTTTATACTCTTAAGCGCTGTGCTGCTCTTCAGCACGTTCTCCTGCGCACAAACGCAGGAATACGGCGCCGAAGCCAAATCGGATAAGGCGTACGATAGTTCCCCGACTGTCAGCGACTCGGTGCTGGCAGAACTGGTAAAAGGCAATAACGAGTTCGCCTTCGACCTCTACAGGCAGCTTGCCGCCACCAAGGAAGGCAACTTCTTCTATTCCCCTTACAGTATCTCCCTGGCGCTGGCAATGACTTATGCCGGAGCCAACGGGCAAACCGAGGAACAGATGGCAGAAACCTTGAAGTTCCTGCTGGAAAACGAAGAACTGCATAAAGCTTTCAACAAGCTGTCCATCGAGCTCAACAGCCGCAACGAAGTGCCTGAAAACAGCGAGGCGCAGGGCTTCGAGCTTAATATCGTCAATGCCACCTGGGGGCAGCGCGGCTTCGAGTTTATGCAGGCTTTCCTGGATGTACTGGCTGAAAACTACGATGCCGGTATCCGACTTCTAGATTATGAAAAAGAGCCCGAAGCATGCCGCAAGGTAATCAATGACTGGGTTTATGAGCAGACCAACGGAAAAATCGAAGACCTCATCCCCGAAGGGGCTATCAGTGAAATAACAAGGCTGGTACTCACCAATGCCATCTACTTCAACGCCGCCTGGCTGCACCAGTTCAACGAGGATTATACCTATAACGATACCTTCTATCTTCCGGATGGGACTACTGTCAGCGTACCGATGATGCATCAGACCGACAAATTCAGCTATATAAATGGTGATGATTATACAGCCATCGAATTGCTCTATGACATCCACAATATGTCGATGGTTATTATCATGCCGGACGAAGGCACTTTTACCGATTTCGAAAATTCGCTGACAGCGGAAGTAATAGATGGCATACTCCACAGTATGAACTACGGACAGGTCAACCTCAGCATGCCTAAATTCGAATTCGAATCGGATTTCAGCTTGAAGGCCGCCTTGAAGGCAATGGGAATGACCGACGCCTTCTCCGATTTTGCAGACTTCTCAGGCATAACCGATAAGACCGACCTTATCATCAGCGATATCATTCACAAGGCATTCGTCTCGGTCGATGAAGAGGGCACCGAAGCGGCAGCCGCTACCGCCGTTATCTTCATAGCAACCTCCATGCCAATAGAAATCGGTGAGGTCAATATCAATCATTCGTTCATCTTTCTTATCAGGGATATCACCACCGGTTCCACCCTGTTTATCGGAAGAGTCATCAATCCGGCTGTATAGATTGCAGGCCAGTGCAAAGGAGATATAAAAATGAAGAAAATAATTTTCAGCGTGCTTGCCGTAATACTGCTGATAAGCACCGTCTCATGTTCACAAACGCAGATGTACGCGCAGGAACTTAAATCGGGTAAAAAATACGATACCTCGCCCGAGGTCAGTTATTCCGACATGGAAATACTGGCTAAAGGCAATAACGAGTTTGCCCTGGCACTCTACCGACAGCTCAGTGCCGCTGATGACGGCAACATGTTCTTCTCCCCTTACAGCCTCTCCGTAGCGCTGGCGATGACCTACGCCGGTGCCGAAGGGGCTACCAGAGAACAGATGGCGAAAACCCTCAACTTCATACTGGAGGAAGAGGATTTACATGCCGCCTTTAATAATCTAGCAATCGAGCTTGCCAGGCGCGGAGAAAGCAATCAGGGCAAGGATGAAGAAGGCTTCAGGCTGAATATCATCAACGCTATCTGGGGGCAAATCGAATACGCCTTCCTCGACGAATATCTGGATACCCTGGCAGTCAATTATGATGCCGGTTTGAGGCTGCTGGATTTCACGGCAGACCCCGAAGCCTGCCGCCAGGCAATTAATGACTGGGTCAGCCAGCAGACCGAAGGGAAAATCGAAGACCTGATTAAAAAAGGCATCATCTCCGAAACGACGCGGCTGGTTTTAACCAATGCCATCTACTTCAATGCCGCCTGGGGAATTCCTTTCAAAACTTCCAGTACCGCTGACGGAACTTTCTATCTCCCCGACGGCAGCACCGTCACCGTTTCCATGATGCACCAGACCGAAAACCTCAATTATGCTGAAGGCGACAGCTACCAGGCAGTCGAACTGAAATATGACGGCAACGAGCTTTCGATGCTGATTATCCTCCCCGAGGATGGCAATTTCGAGCAATTTAAGGCAACCTTCGATGCCGAAAAACTGGCTGCAATTATAGACGAAATGCGGACTGCCAATGTTACCCTGACCATGCCCAGGTTCGAATATGAGTCGCAGTTCAGCGCCAAGGATGCGTTGAAAGCCATGGGAATGACGGATGCCTTTGAAATGACCGCAGACTTTTCCGGCATCGACGGCACCCATGATTTATTTATCGAGGATGTCGTTCACAAGGCTTTCGTCTCGGTAGATGAAGCCGGCACCGAAGCCGCTGCCGCCTCAGCGGTTATTATCAACGTTAAGGGAGTAATGGAACAGGCCGAAGTAACCCTCGACCATTCGTTCATCTACCTGATTCGCGATATCCAGACCAATACCATTTTGTTTATCGGCAGTGTTGTAAATCCGGCAGAATAAAATACGGTCATCTTGAAACCATGTGGATTGATGAAGAATACAGAGATGGGAAAAACATGAATTAACCACCCAACTCCAGATGTTGAGTTCCGTAGTTCAGAATGAAATCCCGATTTATCGGGACTCCGTTCGACCACCACGAACTCGGCATGACAATCAGTTAGGCTACCACAAACCCAGCATGACAATCAGGAATTTAGTTGTGCGGGGTACCCATATAATTGTCATTCTGAGGCAAAGCCGAAGAATCTAAGGCTTATCGAATGGCATTTAGATGCTTCGCTGCGCTCAGTATGACAGTGCAATTAAATGTCATCCTGAAGGATCTGGAGGGTGGGGAGAAATCCTGATAAATCGGATTTCGCAATGGCGTTTCCATTCCCACTCCCTCGCTTTTTTGAGCAATCATTCTGATTATGCTATAT
>JAAYNN010000031.1 GCA_012520835.1 Dehalococcoidales bacterium | reverse complement strand
GTTGAAATCTTCTACAATTTTCTATTAAACACCAAAGAATTAAATATAAAATACCATCTCTAACCGGCAGTCAAGCAGATCATGGATTATGGTCTAAATTGATATTCGGATACTGTTTACGGTAGCGATATTCAATATCGGTATCATCGGTATCCTCACTGGCATCCATATTATAATTGTAGCTGCTATCGCTGTGCTTCATTGCCATTCTGCGGCCTATCCAGAAACCACTTAGAATGAGAATTATAAATCCCCCGATGCCGATCAGGGCATAAGTCAGCCAGTCCGGCCAACCCGAACCGACAATAAAGGTATCCGTTACCCATGTACTTTCATTGCCGACTCCATCTATTGCTTTCACTCTCCAGTAATAGGGATTTTTTACATTGACAGAATCAAATCTGTATTCTGCGTTCATTGTGTAAGTTGTTGCTGTAAGGTCTGCGACATCCAATAGCAAAGTACTGAAGGCAGCATCGGTTCCTACCTGTATTTGATAGAAAATACCGCTGGGGTCACTGGAAGGATTCCAGTTAAAAATGACCGGTTGGGAAGTCTTGGTTTTATCTATCGGGGAAATCAGGCTTACCGCAGGAGGGGGGACAGATTCATATATCTGGGTAAAATTGACTGCCCCTGAATTTATTCCGTCACTTGCCAGTATTACATAAGTGCCGGCTGTAATATTCGGAAGAACGAAAGAAGCAATAAAACTGCCGTTAATGCTGGTGGTGACGGTCCCCGGGGATGTATTCATTATAGTATTATTATATTTGATATCTATTTTTTTGTTGGGGGCAAAACCGGACCCCGAAATCTGTATTTCTTCTCCGGCAATACCCGTTGACGTATTCGAAGAAATGCTGGATTCTACAGTAATCGCTGAATTATCTGTATTGCCGAATGCATCAATTGCCGTAATAACATGTATACCTTTAATTGTTTCCGGGATATTAAAACTGGCGGTAAAACTACCGTTGATATCGGTGAAGATGTTACCTTCATTCATAACCAGCGGTACTGTACCAATGGTAAAAGTAACCATATTGCTGACCGAGCTTCCGGCGGCAAAACCGGTTCCGGAGATAATAATCGCATCTCCGACAAAGCCTGTATCGTAATCCAGTGAAATACCGGGAATAGTGGTAAAATTAGCCGAACTTTGATTGTCATGTTCGTCGATGGCTTTAATCTGGTGTTCTCCGCTGGGGCTGTAAGGGACCAAAACATCAATAGAAAAGGTCCCCAGGGAATTGGTTCTGGCATTGCCGATATTTACATTATTGAAGTAAATAGCCACATTTGATGTTGAGAAAAAACCGCTGCCGTTAATAGTGATTTTATTGTCGACCTTTTCAATGACCGGATTAATTAATATACTGGGTACGACTGAAAAATGCTCAATCGCTTCGTTGCCGTTGGCATCAATCGCCTTAATGACATATTCACCCTGAGCAACCAGAGGTATCGTCAGCACGGCCGAAAACGCTCCGTAAGCATCAGTTTGTGCAGAAGCCAATACTGTATTATTAAAAAGTATGGATATGGATTTATTGGCGTCGAAGCTTGTCCCGTTAATTGTAATGGTGTCGTTGACAAAACCGGATTCTTTACTAATAGAAAGGGTTTGCCGTATTACCAGATTTCCAGTTGCCGTATTACCTGTCGAATCAGCGGCCATTATGGTGTAATTTCCTTTAGCGATGCTGACAGGCAGAGTAGCGGTAGCTATAAAGGTACCGTTAATATCCGTAACAATGGATGCTGTCGGCAGGGCTGTTGAATTCAAAGTTATCGTAATCATCGATGAACTGGCAAATCCGTATCCGGTAATTGTTATCTGCGCACCGGCGCCGCCGGTTTCCTCCGAAAGCGCTATTGAGGGAATTATATTAAAAGTAGTATAGACTGCTCCTGTAGCACCGGTAATATCAATGGCTTTAAGAATATGAGTTGCTTTGTTAGCGGCAGGAACTGTAAATATGACTGTATTAAGTATGCCTGTATCGTCCGCATTTGCAATCATCAGCGGAGTAGCGGCATTATCCATATAAATTGATATATTTCCAGTACTGAATCCGCTCCCGGAAATTGCAATTTGTTCGCCGACAGTGACAGTACTCTTGCTGATGCTGATAGACGGTTTAATTGTAAATTCTTCCGATAAGCTGACAGAACTACCTTCTACAGATACGTTTACCTTATATTTGCCACGCGGAAGCACAGGAACCTGAAAATTCGAGGTAAAGGAACCCGAACTGATAGGGGCTAATCCGATATAAATATCGTTGAAAGTAATAATGGCGGCTCCGCTGGTAACCGTATCGAATGTACCGGATATCGTCACAGTATTGCCGGGTGATCCGGTATAGGTTGACAGGGTAATGCCAGTAGCAGCGGAAACTGGGGATACCGGAAGTGCGGAGAGAAACAGTGAAACTGCTAATAAAATGATAAGGGGAATTTTAAAGACCAGTTTAGCCTTTTTAATCATACTACCTCTTATTCAAATTCAAACATCTCGAGTTTGAATTTACATCAATTGTATTTAGTCATCTAATATTATTATTATAGGAAGAAGATTGTCAAGAAATTGGATGATAATATTTTTGTACTGACCCGATAATAAATATTTATTTTGCTCATATCTGGCGGGTATTTACAAAGAACACAAAACAGCTTATTATGTATGTTGTAGAGATTTAATTTCTTATTGTGTTTTGTGTTTATTCGATTGATATTTAAGCAGTACAAAGTGTTCGGGAAAAACGAAAGGATGGTGATAATAAGTGGCGGGGATATGAGGCGATCTTATTTTTCTGAATCGATTGTCCATAACAGCCCGTGATTTAATTGGCACCTTCCTAGAATATAAAGGATTTTGAATGTCCTTTTTCATGTTGTGTTTTGCCATTAGCGCCATTACTTAACAAGAGTACAAAAGGTTGACACTGCGGTGTTTTGGTAATTCATGAAAGAATTTACAAGTACAAAAGGAGCAATTCATTATGGTAAACAAAGAAAATGAAAAAAGGTTAAACGAACAGGAAGAACCTCCGAAGATTATGCGGAAACCGCTTCCGCAGATATTGGACGAGATGGATGATAATATTCGTGCTGCGGCCGCAGCAGCCAAAAGGGCTGAAGATGCAGCACGATCTTCAAGAGAGGCGGCAACAGCCGCAACACAGGCTTCCGTGGAAGCCGGAAAAAGAGCCGAAGAAGCCCGCAAGGCAGGGGAAAAAGCTGCCGGTGATGCTACCATGGCAGCTGCCGAAGCGGCGGCGAAAGCGGAAAAGATAGCTAAGGATGCAATTGAGGCAGCTGAAAGAGCGGCTGCTAAATCGGAAGAAGCAGACAAGAGTTCCAGGGATGCAGCACAGGCTGCAAAATTAGCCGCCAGTGAAGCGGTTACAAAGGCTGAACAAGCTGGTGCGATTGCAAAATCGGATGCGGATGCGGCCGCGAAAGCAGCACAGGAAGCTGCTGCAGAGGCTTCCAGAAAAGCAGAAGAAGCAGCACGTGCGGCAGCTATGGCTGCGGCAGATGCCGCAAAAAAATCCGATGATGCTGTAAAAAGAGCCGAAGAGGCGGCAGCGGCAGCCAGAGAAGCATCAGAATCTGCTATACAAGAAGCAGCAGAGGCTGTTGCCAGAGCTGAGGATGCTGCCCTGAAAGCCGAAGAAACAGCCAGGAATGCCAGATATGCCGCTGAGGAAGCGGCCAGAAAAGCAGAAGAACTGGATCTGGCTGCAAGAGAAGCTGTTGCCGAGCTTTTAAAAAGGGCGCAGGAAGCCGCTGCCAGGGCTGAAGCTGCAGCCATCATAGCAAAAGAATCTGTGGATTCCGCTGTTTCACAATCAAACAATATTAATAAACAGCTCGACGATAGCGTTAAAAATGTCAAAACGGCACAAACTAACCTTGAAAATAATTTATCTGCAGAAACGGCTTCTAAAACAGATGAGGCTGGCAAGAAGGCCAAGAGAGTGGCTGCAGCTGGTTTCAGGTTAGCTGAAGAAATTGAAAGAAAAGCTGAACTGGCTGATATTGCCGGGGAAGAAGCGCTTGCTGCAGCAACAAAAGTAACCGGTCCGCTGGCAGATAGTGCTGAAAAAGCCGGACAGGAAGCCAAACAGGCTGCTCAGGTAGCATTTAAAGCAGCCGAAAAAACACGTGGTAAAGCCGAACAGGCTGAACTTGCCGGGGATGAAGCTGTTGAAGCTGCCGCCAGGGCCTTGCATAAACTGGTTATGATGGCGGAAGAATCTGCCAAAGCGGCACAAGCAGCAGCAGCATTAGCCAATCAGGCTTCTATAGATGCCCGGGCTGCCGCTGAAGACACTATGAAAGCAACCGGTGATGAAGCACAGGCTAAGATGCTTGAAGCCAAAAGAGCGGCAGAAGAAGCCAAAAAAGCGGCAGAGGCTGCTCTGGCTGGTGCTGCGAAAGAAGCATCTGATGCCAAGGAAGCTGCTGAAGCGGCTATGAAAGCAACCAGTAAAGAAGCCACCGCAAAAATTGAGGAGGCTAAGATAGCTGCTGAAGAAGCCAGAAGGGCGGCAGAAGAAGCTAAAAGTGCTGCACTGGCAGCCAGCGCGCGTGCCGAAAAAGCGGCCGCTGACGTTAAAATATCTGCTGAAGAAATTGCCAATCAAGCCAGCTTGAAAGCGGAAGAGGCTTTACAGAAGGCTCAGGAAGCGTTGTTGAGAACACTGGTTAAGAAGGTGCTCTCCTCACGGGAACTGACGACGATTATTGTTCTTTCAGTACTTGGTGCGATAGTTGCCGCGGTTACTATCAGCCTTGGCTTGATGCTGTTAGGATAGTTTAAAAATAATACGATTAAAAATGCCCTGTGAAAACAGGGCATTTTTACTATAAAAAAGGTTGAATTATATTAAAAATAAATTGACGACTTAATAATATTCAGATACTATATATTTTAATATTTTTAAATAAGTCCAAAAGATAAAGTTACTGGTTGTATAAAATAGCAATATTTATAAACATCGTAATAAATAAGGGGGTGTTCATAAAGAAGGGATGAAGAAAAACAAAATTGCGGCAATTGATGTCGGAACGGCAAAAATATGTACTATCATGGCGGAGGTATATGAGGACGGAATACCCAATATACTTGGAGTAGGTGTTGTTCCCTCAAACGGTTTACATAAAGGAATGGTGTCCGATGTTAAAAGTGCCCAGGAATCGATACAACTTGCGGTTTCGAAAGCTGAACAGGCAGCCGGATATAAACTGGAATCAGCTTGCGTCGGTATAACAGGCAAGCATATCAGTTCAGTAAATAATCACGGTGTGGTATCTATAACCAATGCCAGAAAAATGGTTCAATCCGGCGACCTGGAACGTGTACTTAAAATAGCCAGGGATATCGAATTGCCTCAAGGCAGGGAAATACTGCATATTATTCCCCGTTCCTATGCACTGGACGGACAGTCCGGCATCAACAGCCCGGTAGGCATGCATGCCAATCGTCTTGATGCAACAACCAATATTATTACTGCTGCCTCAACATCGGTACAAAACCTGGTCAAGTGTGTTCGCGGCGCCGGTGTGAAAGTTGAAGATGTTGTGCTTGAGCCTTTAGCCAGTGCCGAAGCAGTACTGACCGAGGAGGAAAAACAGGACGGGGCTGTTCTTTTGGATATCGGCGGCGGGACGACCGATGTTGTTGTTTTTCAGAATGGCAGCGCCTGCTACGCATTCGTAATTCCGGTGTCAGGATATCAGGTAACCAGAGACATCTCGATTGCCACCGGTATTTCATTTGACATGGCTGAGCAGATTAAAATCAAATATGGGAGTGTCATGCCATTTAACTCTTCTTTACCTGGCACAAAAGACATCGTTATTGGAGAATTCAGTATTTCACAGAATGAACTATCTAAAATCATTACCACGCGTATGGAAGAATTATTGAGATTAGTCATGATAGAGCTGTCTGAAATCGATTTATTGAATTTGGCTTCATTGAACATGGTGATATGCGGCGGTACCGCTAATATTCCGGGTCTTGCCGAATTGGCTGTCAGTACTACACAACTGCCTTCCAGAATCGGATATCCGACCAGGCTGCCGGGGGTTTCCGATGTTCTGAGTAATCCGATGCATGCCACCGGAGTGGGTTTACTGCTATGGAAGTTGATGAATGATGAAAAGAAGTCAAGGCATGCCAATTATATTTCAAGAATAATGGGTGGAAATAATTAGCTGTTGAATGCAGGGGAGTTGATATATGACACAATCAATAAATGTGCCAGGCCCGGCCAAAATTAAAGTTATCGGTATGGGCGGCTCAGGATGCAATGCCATAACCCGTATGGTTCAGGAAGGCATCAGGGGAGTTGAGTTTATTGCCATGAATACCGATACTCAGCATCTTGAAATAACAGAAGCTCCGGTAAAGATTCAACTGGGTGCCAGATCTGCGCGCGGCCTCGGAGCCGGCGGAGATCATACCAGGGGCCGCTGGGCAGCCGAGGAATGCCTGGATGAAATTCAGGAAATAGTCGGCGGATCGGATATGGTTTTTGTTACTGCCGGAATGGGTGGAGGAACGGGTACCGGCTCTGCACCTGTGGTTGCTGAAATAGCGAAAAGGAGCGGAGCTTTAACTATTGCTGTTGTAACACGCCCCTTTAAATTCGAAGGTGTTCATCGCGCTAAAGTGGCAGAAGAAGGGATTCGCGATCTTGCTCCGCATGCCGATACACTGATTATAGTCCCCAATGAAAGAATTCTCGATATTTGCGATAAGAGAACCAGTGTCAGCGCCGCCTTTCGCATGGCTGACGAGGTACTGCACCAGGGTGTGCAGGCAATCGCCGAAGTAATAACTGTTCCCGGCCTTATCAACCTTGATTTTGCCGATGTAAAGGCCATTATGAAGGACTCCGGGCATGCATGGATGTCTATCGGATGGGGCAATGGTCAAAATCGTGCAGTAGATGCCGCCAAACAGGCGTTAACCAGTCCTTTGCTGGATACCTCGGTTCATGGGGCTAAAAAAGTGATGTTTAACGTTGTCGGTGGTCGGGACCTGACACTTTTTGAAGTAAACGATGCGGCAGAAACTATAAAGAAAGCCGTTGCTCCGGATGCTAACGTGATATTCGGCGTTATGATGGACCCTGCTATGGAAAACAGGGTTCGTCTGACATTGATAGCTACCGGTTTCGAAACCAGGGAAGAAGCTGCCAGAAAAGAAGAGCAAATTGAAGCTGAGAAAAGAGAGAGTGTGAAACGCTTATTAAATACTGAAAACGAAGAAGCGCTGGATATGCCTTCTTTTTTAGAAGATTTAATAAAAAGAAATAGCAGATTGATATAATTAGTGCTATTCGATTGTAGTGTCTGCAGAATAGTATTTTAAACGTAATTAACAATTGATTGGACACAATTTGCTATATATAATTTATTGTATTTAATTAATACCTGCACAACCAGTATTGAGAAAGGGGGATTAAAATGGGCCATAAAGCACCAGCCAAACCAGCAGCCGCTCCTGCCAAACCGGCAGCTGCTCCTGCTAAACCGGCAACTAAGAAAAAATAATAAACCTCGGGTATAAATCCTGAGAGAAAAAGTGGGAAGCCTTAAAACTTCCCACTTTTGTTTTAGTGATTTATTGATTATCCTTCTTCCCAATACATTGTTTACATGATGAATCGCATGGTTCAACATGAATATTTGTTATGGCATTGGGAAGAATATTACCTATGTCAGCCTCAAGATGGTCGCAAAGTTTATGCGCATCTTCTACACTGACTGTCTTATGCAGAACAAGATGCAAATCTATCTGCCGCTGGCTGCCCGATTTACGTGTGCGCAGTTCGTGAAACCCTACGAGTTGATTACTGTGCTCCAGAATACATTTTTCGATTGCTGCTTTTTCAGATTCGGGAAGGCTGGTATCCATCAATCCGCCGAATGACTTGGCAATAATTTGAATACCTGCTTTCACTATTAATAGAGCAACCATTATAGCAACGATAGGGTCTATAATCTCAATTCCTGTCAACTTGACGGCCACCAGCCCTATCAGAACTCCAGACATCGTAAGTACATCCGTCGTCAGGTGGGCAGCATCTGCCTCCAGTGCCAGTGAATCGGTCGCTTTGGCAACTTTGAGAAGGTGGCGCGATACAACAACATTCACCACAATAGAAATAGCCATGATAACAATACCGACCTCGACTATTTTCAGTTCTGTTCCTTCAATAATCTTATGAATAGATTCGTTTACAATAATGCCAGCGGCAATCAGTATAAGTACGCCTTCAATGACGCCGCTGATATTCTCGGCCTTGCCATGTCCGTAAGGATGATTTTTATCGACAGGTTTGTCTGAAATTCTGACGCAAATAAATGCAATAACCGCTGCCGCCAGATCCATCGTACTGTGAATGGCTTCGGCAATCAGGCTGACGCTTCCTGTTATCAGTCCGGCAACCAGCTTCATCGATATCAACAGCGTATTGGAAGTTATAGAAATAGCTGCTGCTTTGCTTTTTGTTGATGTCATCCTTAATCCTCCAGGATTACGGGTAATAAAAAACCCGTGGGAATTATTATGGTCCCGCGGGTCACCGCTGCCTCTACCTGGCCCGACTCAATCCTGATATCCACAGGAAGGTCTGCCCCTGATTTAATTAAAATTGAAATTATGATGATAAGTTAACATACAATGTAATGACTGTCAATGTTAATATACCATTTTTTCGTATTCGGGGATATTCTTCATATCCTCATACAGCCATACCATTCTGTCCATGAACCAGCTTCTGCTGGCGTAAACAACCAGCACTGATAATACTGCCATCCATATATCCAGTATGCTAATTGCGATAATCGAAAGCATAAGACCCAGCATGAAAATATTTTTAAGTATTCTGGCGAAATTTTTATGCTGGTCAGGGATATTAATTCTATCCGTATTTTGCAGGATAAGTTCCCCGATTACCGATTTAGATGCCCAGTTGTTGGTTGAGACAGCATCTTTAAAAAGCCACGGATTGAGCACTGTCCATCCCAGCGCAATTAAAATCGGTATCACAGCCCACCAATCAATCCAGATTCTGCTCCAGAAAGCCAGCATAATTAAAGGCAACGAAGCATAACGCGTTAAAACACACCAGGGATTGGCGTGCTTTTTCCAGTTATCCTCGGTTAATGAATATATACTGAATAGTCTGCGTATTTTTTTCAAGAAGGACATCTTCGGAATTCTTAAAATTCAAAATAAATTATAAACACATCATAGTAGCACGGCTTTATAATATAATCAAATTGAATGACAGGCATTGCTATACAGGTCAGGCATTGTACTTAACAGGAGCGTCGTTTAAGTTATTTCTTGCATCCTTCAGGCCTGTTTTCAACACTGCCACCATATCTGTTTCTACGGCATTTTTAGCCATCTTTATAATGTCACTTATTTCCGATGCCGTACTTTTGCCATGTGCCTTGCAAACAATCCCGTTTATACCATACAACAACGCGCAACCGGGAGAATTCGACCTTATAAGGTTTTTTAACTCGCCACTTATTTCTGAAAGTTCATCGGAAGATAATTTATGAGCTAATTTTTTCTCCAGCCAACCCGAGCAGGTCAAACTGAGTCGTTCGCTGAATTTGAGCAAGATATTGCCGGTAAAACCATCGCAGATAACGACATTTGCCTTCCCGGATAAAATATCGTTACCTTCGACATTTCCGATAAAGTTTAATCCGGCAGTCTTTAGTAATTCATAAGCTTCCTTGGTAACCCTGTTGCCCTTTCCTTCTTCAGAGCCGACGCTTGCAAGGGCTATCTTCGGATTTTTTATACCCATTATTTTTTCGGCATAAACACTTCCGAGCATTGCAAAGTCAAGCATCTGTTTTGCCTGCGAATCTATATTGCAGCCCATATCGAAGAGTATTGTATCGGGAGCAAAGCCTGATAACGGACCGCCGGCTAACGGCCGTGAAATACCTCCGAAAGTACCCAGTATATGCACAGCCGCAGCCACTAATCCGCCGGTCGGGCCGGCGCTGATGACCGCATCGGCTTTACCTTCTTTAACAAGTTTTACACAAAGCATAATCGAAGAGTTGCTTTTATTGCGTAAGGCAAGTGAAGGGCTTTCATCTTCAACAAGATATTCATCCGTGTGCATTATTTTGATATCGAGCTTTGATATGTCATACTGATTCAGTTCATTTTTTATAATGTCTTCTTTTCCGACAAGAATAATTCCGATATTGTGCTCTTTTGCTCCCGATACAGCACCTTTTACAATTTCACATGGGGCAAAATCGCCGCCCATGGCATCAATTGCAATCTTAATCATATCTTTACCGTTGTTATAGTTTTATTAGTACTATTCGGTAATGGTGTCCAATCAATTGTTAATTACGATTAAAATACTATTCTCCAGACACTACAATCGAATAGCACTGTTATAGTATCTATTACCGGCAAATTAGTGTCAATAAATGTTTCCGCATGGTTGGCAGGATAAAAGGCAATCGCGATTGCCTTTACAGGAGGGTTGTATTAACGGTAAAATAGTGATGTTCAAAATGAGCGGGTGTAACTCAGCGGTAGAGTGCTTGCTTCCCAAGCAAGACGTCGCGGGTTCGAATCCCGTCACCCGCTCCACAAAGCTAAAATCGGTGCTCTGAAACAAAAAATTTGAATAGTGACGCCTTGCCTACTACGAATAGCCAATCGTGTAGTGACGCCTTGCCTGAAAATGAACGCTTGCTACATTGTAAAAAACTATTTGCATATAATAGCATAGGGGGTTATTATAGCAGTATAATGGTTAAGAACTGGGGTAGCATAGTAAAGAAATTGAGGGAATTAACTGGCATGTCCCGCAGGGAATTATCTCTCAAAACAGGGCTTGCGGAAAACCATATCGGCAGGATAGAAAACAACAATTATAAAACCATGCAGCAAGGCACTTTCAGCAAACTAGCCAAGGGGCTTGGTATGACTATATCTCAACTGGAGCAGATATTGAGTAGTGGTAAAATCCCGCCTGTAAGTGAGTTAGGGAGATCATCATCAGTAAAAGCAGACAAAGACACTCCGATAGCTATACCTGTCTATCCAGAATTCCGCTTTTACGCCCCTAGCGGTATCGAAACTCCTATTGATTACGTATATCTCCAGAGAAACAGTGAGGCAGGGAAGAACATAGCGGCTTTCATTATTGAAAGTGATTGTATGGCTCCTCTTATAAATGATGGTGATTACATCGTTGTGGATGCTGATGCCGATATAAATAGCGGCGATACCGTAGCCTGTAAAATCAATGACGAGTTATACGTTGGCAAACTGCGCAAGTTCGATGGTGAGTTCTGGCTGGAGAATAAAGACAAGCGTTTTAGGATGGTCGATTGCCAGACAATAGCCAAGGTGATTCAGATAACAAGAAAGACGTAGGGGGCAGGAATGAGCTTAAAGACGGGATCGATTCTGTTTGGCTTATTTGCTGTGGTGTGGATTGGGCTTGGTGTAATTATATTTAATGCAGATGGCTTCAATACAGGGCGTAATAATCCCGCGGCAATTACAGGAAAGCATACGCTTACCTATCAAGTCACAGGCACTGCCCAGACTGTTAGCGTAACCCTCCATGATTCTGCCGGCGGCATAGTACAATACAGCAATGTACATTTGCCATACAATAAGACATATAACAACTATGATTTTTGGTTTGCTTCAATCTTGGCTCAAAACATGGGTGGAAGTGGCTCGGTTACGGTTAGCATAATAGTTGATGGCCAGGTGGTGAAACAATCAACCAGCTCCGGTGCCTACGTGATAGCTATGGCAGATTATTCATTTTACTAACAGGGGATTAAATGAGCACAAGAACAGGCGTGATACTGTTTATTGCGTTTGCCGTTGTATGGATTCTCGGCCTGATTGCCATTAACGGCGGGTTTGCCGGGGCCGGCATCATCGTGCCTATTCTACTGATAATAATTATTGCAGCGAGTGGATTGGCATCCATTATATGCCGCTTAATATTAATGTTTGCCGCATTCCGTAATGACATAACAACTGGTCTCTTATTCTTATTCGTTCCTTTCTATTCACTGTATTTTGCTTTAACTCAATACAGAGATCCCAACAGAGAGATGATAATTGCATGCTGGTTAGGCGGTAGCGCAGTAATGGCTATTGTCATCTTTATCTTTTATTACAGCTTATTATCCAACATGTTTATTCTTTAACAAAGGAGGAAGTAGGGGCACTTTTTAGCTTTGCTCGCTTGTTTGATTCCTAATTCACACGCAAGAAGTCATTGGTTCAAATCCAATATCGCCCACCATAAAGCTAAAATCGGTGCTCTGAAACAAAAAAATTGAATATTGTCCACTTAACTACGGCAAATTCTCAATCGTGTGCCGTACCTGAAAGTGTCCACTTGCTACATTGTAAAAAACTATTGGCGCAGATAGATTATTACCTGAAAGCGCTGCGCTCAGAGCGGAAGTCTCCAAATACTATTTATATCTATAAACACACCTTATACCGATTTGCAAAGTTCATTAACCACGATGATGTCACACCATCTGACGTCAGGGATTATATTATCTCCCTGATGGATGCCGGACTAAAGCCTCACTCTGTCCATGTTCATTATAGAAACTTAAAGACATTTTTTAACTGGCTGGTTGTGGATGGCGTCCT
>JAAYNN010000030.1 GCA_012520835.1 Dehalococcoidales bacterium | reverse complement strand
GGTCATTAGCGGTAGCAGTAGTAGCCAGTACAGGTATGCCGGCTGGTAGGTTTTCTATTATTCCAACTATTCGTCGATAATCTGGACGAAAATCATGTCCCCAATCCGATATACAATGTGCTTCATCGACAACTACCATACCGATGTTGCCTGGAATACTGGCCAGAAATTCATTAAACTCTCTTGATGCCAGACGTTCCGGAGAAATTAAAAGAATATCGCTATTGTTGCTTTTCAAATCTGCCTTAACCGCATCCCATTCTTCAGGGTTATTACTGTTAATGGTAGCAGCTCTTATTCCAATCCGATCTGCCATCTCTATTTGGTTTCTCATTAAAGATAAGAGCGGGCTAATAAGTAAGGTGATTCCTTTGCCCTCCTCTCTAAGCAATCTTGTAGCAATAAAATATACAATACTTTTTCCCCAACCAGTGCGCTGAACTAGCAGAGCTCGAGCTCTACCCTTTTGTTCAACAACCAATTCAATGGCTTCCCACTGTCCATCCCTAAAGGTGGTATCCTCACCTAACATGATTCTTAAAAGCTTCTCAGCGTGCTCCCTCATCATTCTCCTCCCTGTTCTGTTTTCTAAATAAACATAAAATACCAACCACAGTACGTCCCCAAAGAAAGCGTTAGTTATTAAACTCATAATCGCTGTTCCATTAAATCTTAGTTTCTATTTAATTCCGCTAAATTATCTCTGGAATTGTCAAATTGGATGTGCTGTTTTGGCTTTTTCATAAACTTAACGACGGTTTTCAAATATCTCCCTATCTTTCCCGGTATGCCGTTGTTGTGGGGTTATGAAGTTCAACCTACTATGACGATATTCATGATTATACCAATGTGTATTCGCGTAAAAGGACTTTTCACAAAGCTTGACGTCTCTCTGTTGGCTTAAACCGGTGCAAATTCCAGGGTATCGTTTACATATATCAATTGTTAATCAATACTATCGTTGTTCATGGATTTGATAAATCGAATATTAAAATATAGCGCTATTATTGCCAATACAACAAAGCTCACATTTTTTGTAATCAGAGCCGGCAGCGGTAGATGAATTCCTGCTGATAGCTGAAATAGGGTTTGCATGCGACAAATAACGCCACTGCTGTTAATAATAAAAATGCGTAAATTCCCTTGTATGGCAACGACGCATTAGTCATGGATCTTTTTACTTCTTTATAGTCAATTCCAGTCATTGCAATAATAAGAGCAAAAAAGCTAACTGAAAAAAGGGCAATATATAGTAAATGGAGTGAATTGTAAGTTACACCGAATGCAATGCTGGTTGAATAGTATGTAAAAATTGAAATGACTGATGTTAAAAACAATCTGCTTTTTAGCGAATTCTTTTTGATATCCAATATCAATGCAAGAATTAATAACGGAACTGCTACAAACAGGATAGTGAAGTCCGAACCACGGAAAATAGGTGCTCTAAAATAAGAATCATGGGCGTATATGCCATCTCCGTACATTTTAACAATATCTCCGTACCGATTCGTAACTTCAAAAGCCTCACCGCCTGTTGTATAAAAAACACCTATAGCGGTAACTACTACAGCCAAAATAACCATCATAAAGGCAAGGTTATATAGAACTTTATTCTTAGCTTTTTCCATATTCCCGCTCCAATCACATCATTCAACTTCAGACTGTGCTAAATACCTGTCCGATATCTATTATCCGTTCCAGGTATAGGTTCTGACACAGTGCCAGATTTAAATAGTCAGGTTCAATAAGCGCTGGGCATTTTTAAAGAACAGCAGATCCTCCAATTCCCGGCTGCCTTTGCAGGCCACTTTCACCGTTTTATTATGTGGCAGCCGGTTGCCAAAGGGCCAGTCGGAAGCATACATGACCTTGTCTTCCCCAAAAACCTTGATAAGTTTGACAATAGCCTCGGGAGACTGGAAACTGGTGTCCACCCAAACATTGGACAGACCCTTCAACCGGCGG
>JAAYNN010000029.1 GCA_012520835.1 Dehalococcoidales bacterium | reverse complement strand
TCTTTCTCTTTCCGTCAACCTTGACAGAAATCACATCGCGGCTGCTGGTATCGAATTCCAGCCAGGCTCCGCGGCTGGGCACCAGATTGGCTTTCCCCAGCTTACGCCCGGTCGTTGAGTCTTCATCGACGGTAAAATAGATGCCGGGAGAACGCAGCAACTGGCTGACAACCACCCTCTCGGTACCGCTGGTAATAAATGTACCCTTATCGGTCATCAGGTGAATATCACCGAAGAAAAGGTCGAACGGTTCTCTGATTTCACCTGTTCCCTTGGTAAGCAATCTGGCCTTTACATACAAAGGCACTGAATAGGTCTGATCTTTTTGCATACATTCCAGTTCGGAATTACGGGGTTCACGGAATTCATAACCTACAAAACTGAGTTCAAGACGGCTGCCGGTAAAATCCTGTATGGGGGAAATCTCGTCCAGCAGCTGCTTAATTCCTTCCTCCTGTAACCATTGAAAAGAATCCAATTGGACTTCGACCAGATTAGGCACATCGAGAACCTGTGGAAGCTTGGCATAGTTCTTGCGTTTAACGGGATACGTCTCCTTTTTGGAAGGAACTGGCGATTTCGATACCATTGTCACTCCTTAAAATCTATATGCGGAATTAATAAAATAGTGCTAGTTTGAACTAGCACAAACACTCAATGCAGGGAATATCTGTTGAATTATTTGAGGCATAATAATAGCAAAAAGGAAGCATAGCACAAAAAATAACTTTTTGTCAATCCTTTTTCTTAATCTTTATTTCCAGATACTATTATACACTTTATTTTACAGATGTCAAATGGGAAGCTGCTTTACACTATCGAATAATATATTTATAATTTACTTAATCTTTTTAAGCTGAACAAAAATCCGGTAAGAGTTTATTCGGCTTAAATACCATAACTGGATTTTATGATTATCATTGGAGTCGCACGGGACTGAATTATGTCACTGGAAAATGATTTAGCAGGCTTTATCCCTTCTAAGGGCACCTATTTAACAATAGGTGTATTTGACGGTATACATCTCGGGCATAAGAGCCTGCTTTCGGAACTTATCAAGCGGGCAAAACAAAAAGGCTTGCAAAGCGGAGTCATTACATTTAAGCAGCATCCGCGCCGGGTGATAAATCCCGGAAATGAAATCCAGTTCCTGACCAATCTGCCATTAAAAATAAAGCTGCTCAAGGACGAAGGAGTCGATTTCGTCATTCCTTTGAATTTCACGAAAGAAATCGCTGGCACCAGTGCCACTGATTTTATTTCCCTGCTGCAAAAACACCTGAAAATGCAGGGACTACTGGTAGGCCCCGATTTTGCGCTCGGCAATGCCCGCAAAGGTGATATCTCTTTTCTCAGAAGCTTATCACAGTCGCTGAACTTTGAATTCGACACAATCCCCCCCTTAAAAAACAGCATCGGCACTATCAGCAGTACCAGTATCAGAAATGCCCTGTCCGCCGGAGATATGGAAAAAGCCTATCATCTGCTGGGGCGTTATTTCAGCATTGAGGGCGAGGTAATCCAGGGAACCGGTATCGGCAAGAAAATGGGATTCCCTACCGCTAATCTTAATGTAGACAGTGAACAGGCCCTTCCGCTGGAAGGTATCTATGCCACCAGAACTCTGGTCGATGGGCAATACTATGATTCAGTTACATTTTTCGGCAAGCGGGTAACATTTGGAGATACCAGGAGAACCATAGAAACCCATTTAATCGATTATGATAAAGACATGTATCATAAAAACATTAAAATTGATATAATTTACAGGTTGCGCAGTGAAATAAAGTTCGAGAATGCGGACGAACTGGCAAAACAAATAAGAAAAGATATAATAGCGGCAAAGGAATATTTTAATCATCTGAACAGGGAATAAAAATATGAAGAACATATCTGAAGCGGACATTAAGAGATTATTGAAAAGAGGCGTATCCGAAGTAATCGTCGAAGCAGAACTGGTATCGGCGTTAAAAGCCGGTAACCCGTTAAGACTGAAAGAAGGATTCGACCCCAGTTTCCCCGATATTCATCTGGGGCATATGGTTGGACTGAAGAAACTGCGCGAATTCCAGGAGATGGGACACCAGGTAGTGCTGATTGTGGGTGACTGGACCGCCCAGATCGGAGACCCCAGCGGGGCTTCCGTCACCCGCCCGATGCTGACGGCAGAACAGGTTAAAATAAATGCCAGGACCTATATGGAACAGTTCTTCAAAATTGTAGATAAGGATAAAACAGAGGTGCGCTGGCAGAGCGAATGGTTCGGCAATTTCGACCTGGCCGATGTCATCAAGTTGACCAGTAAATTCACCATAGCCCAGCTCCTGGCCCGCGCTGACTTCAATAAAAGGTATAACGCCAACCAGCCTATTACAATTACCGAATTTCTCTACCCGCTCCTGCAGGCCTATGATTCAGTTGCCATCAACACCGATGTGGAATTCGGCGGTACCGACCAGAAATTCAACCTGCTGGTAGGCCGTGAATTGCAGACGATGCTGGGACAAAGAGCGCAG
>JAAYNN010000028.1 GCA_012520835.1 Dehalococcoidales bacterium | reverse complement strand
TGTTTATCTATGTACCCTGGCGGATATGGAATTAAACAGAACGGGCATTAATAAATATTTTAAAGATAATGTCGACGGCTGGATAGAATGCGCAATCGCTATTGCAGGCACATATCAACCGAAATAATAAACATATAATATCCCTGGCTTACAGCTATTTATTTTTACTTGACTTAGTTATTTATATATTTATATAATATTGGTTAATTTATGGACTATTTATTTCTTAACCATTCTGATAACATAGATAAGATGATTAATGACGCTTATATTGCCATGCATTATCTGCGTCGCCGACTCCTCTACGTACCCGGAAATAAAACAATGCATCATCAACTGGCTATCCTTACCCTGCTGGCACAGGAAGGATCACTTTACTCATCTGAAATAGCCAGACGACTATCATTAAGCAAACCGCAGATGACAACATTTATCGATAGTCTTGTCAGCACCAAAGCTGTAGAAAGAAAAATCGATGCAACCGATCGCAGAAAATCACTTATAAACATAACTGAAACCGGGAATAAGTTGATTTCTGATTTTTATGCCCTTATTCGCAAGAATTTCACTGAGAAGCTTGGCAAACTTAAACAGGAACAAGTTGACACACTTGCAATAGCTATTTCTCAATTAGCCTCTCTATCTCAAAATAACCCTTAATTTCAGCAAGGTTTTCTATGCCACTAAAACGTAAATACAGTAAATGGGCTGTTCTCGGTGTATTAACGATTGCGCTTTTTATGATTAATCTTGATATTACAATCGTAAACATTGCGCTTCCTGCTATCATGGACGATCTCTGTGCTTCGCTTGCCGACATAGAATGGGTTGTAAACATCTATATTCTGGTGTTCGCAGTCACTCTGATAACATTCGGAAGGCTGGCAGATATCTTCGGTAGAAAAAAATTCTTTATTACAGGACTGGTTATTTTTACTCTGGCATCTCTTTCATGCGGTTTATCACAGAATATAGAAATGTTGATTATGTCAAGAGTGTTTCAGGGATTTGGAGGAGCGGCCATGATGCCGACTACCCTTTCTCTCATCAATGTTGCTTTTAAAGACGGAAACAGGGGACAGGCAATGGGTATATGGGGAGCAGTTAGCGGCACCGCCAGTGCATTGGGACCAATAATAGGAGGACTGCTGGTATACAATCTGTCATGGGAATACATATTCCTGGTCAATATACCGCTGGGTATTATAGGCATTATCCTGGGTTCCATAATACTTGACGAATCAACGGAGACTCTTACTGTTCGATATATAGATTTCCCTGGCATTTTTACGTCAACAATCGCACTATTCTGTCTAACTTTTGCCCTGATAGAAGGCCAAAGTTACGGATGGTCGTCAGCCTTGATTATCGGACTTTTTATTATCAGTATTCTCAGCTTAACAGTATTTATTTTCATAGAAAAACGTTCAAGGTTGCCATTAATCGACCTCAATCTTTTCCTTAACCGTTATTTTTCGGCAGGCAATATATTGAATGCGCTTCTTATGTTCAGTTTAATGGGGATATTGTTCATGCTGGTGCTTTTTCTGCAAATTGTACTCCATTTCAGTGCAATTAAAACCGGACTTATATTACTACCGATGTCTCTTGCCGTTTTAATCACGGCACCCCTTGCAGGCAAACTCGCTGACAAAGGAATTTCACGCTGGATACTGACAGCAGGTATGTTCATTATCGGGTTGTCTATATTACTTCTTTCAAACCTGTCTATTAATACTACATGGCAATCATTGATGATACCGCTGGCTTTATCAGGACTGGGTATGGGTCTTGTAATAGCTCCCGTAAATACGGTTATCATGTCAGCTGCTCCAATCGAAAAATCGGGTGCCGCCAGCGGCATCATGTCGACAACCCGACAAATCGGCAGTCTTCTGGGTATCGCTGTTCTCGGTGCTGTTTTACAATCGCGGCTTATCAGTAGTGTAACAAATTCTTTAAATAATATCCCCACAATCACGGACGAACTTAAAGCAAAGATTACCAGCACTATGAGCAATGGCGGCTTCAGCGGGGGAATGAATCTTAACGGCATACCTGAAGAATACAGCACAGATATAATGCAGATGTTTTATTCAGGGTTTGCCAATAGTTTGAATACAGCCATGAAAGTAGCTGTGTTATTCTGCATCATTGGAGTATTAGTCTCGTTTTTATTACCGAATAAAAAGAAAGCGCCTCGTAATTAAACCTGGATTTATCCAAATATCAAGGAAAGAGGCGCTCCAAAAACGCCTCTTTTTTCTATCTAATCTCTTTTCATGTTAACGAACTGCAAAGGGACATCATAATCCTGTTCCCGCAACAACTGCATGATTTCCTGCAGGTCGTCGATTTTTTTGCCGCTGATTCTGACCTGCTCGTCCTGAATTACAGGTTGTACTTTAGTGTTGCTACTTTTAATAAGCTTAACAATTTTTCTGCAGGTTTCGACCGGTATCCCTTCGTTTACCTGTATGTCGATTTTAACCGTGCCGTGAGAAGTGGGTTCCATTTTCCTGGGAGCAAGGCATTTCGGCTCGATTTTCGAACGTACGCACTGCCCCTTCAACAATTCGATCACGGCTTTCATCTTTAATTCATCGCCGGTAACGATATGTATCAATTTATCTTTTTTGTTAAGCGTTACCTCTGTTTTTACATTCTTAAAATCGAATCGTTTGCTTACTTCACGCAATACATTGTTGACGGCATTGTCCAGCGCCTGCATATCCACTTTATTCACCACATCTAATAAAGGCATGTTTTCTCCCCGAAAAGCAAACTATAAAACCCCAGAAATTCTCCGGGGTTTTATGAAAATATTTATTTCAATATTGTTGTAATAATAGGTACGTTTTCCCTATTCGGTCTTTTCTGCTTCTTCGGCTCTTGGTGCCTCGGAAACTTTTTCTACCGTTACCCTTATCCTATCACCGCGGCTTAAATCCTCAGCCGGTTTAAAAGCAACTTCATTATTTTTTGCCGTCCAAACAACTCTGAGCAATACCCTTAATTCCTCATCCGTGGTGATATCGGTAGTCATATTTGCATCAACCTGTCCAATAATTACCGGTTCCATATCTTTACGCCTCCTACGATTAGTTCGTTTATTAAATACTTATACTGCTTTGGTATCGTCTACAGTTTCGGTAGATATTTTTGTATCCGCTTCGACAGCAGTTTCAACCTCAGTTTTTCCGGTTTCCTCTTTACATTCACTGATGCATGAACATTCACATTCGGCAGCAGGAACAACCGCCTCTTCGGTTTCGTTTACATTTCCAGCTTCACATGCAACTCCCTGCTTTGCTTCAACGCCAGCTTCTTCAACCGACTCAGGAGCAACTGCCTCTCCGGTTTCGCTTACATTTCCAGCTTCACCTGCAACTCCCTGCTCTGCTTCAACACCAGTTTCTTCAACCTCTTCTTCAACCGGATCAGGAATAATAGTAACTTTTTCTATCGTCACCTTGATTCCATCGCCAGTTTTTAATTCTTCAGCTGGATTAAACGCCATTTTATTGGTGATTTCAGCTCCCCAGCCCCACCTCAATAAAACCTTTAATTCTTCCGTCGTTTTTACATCGCCAGTCATTTCAAACTGGACTTCACCGAGCTTCACAATTGATTCCATGTACCGACCTCCCTTGGATTTAGATTATTAGCAATGTGCTGATTAGATTGCTAATAACATTTTATAAAGCCTGCAAAATTTTGTCAATACCTGTATATACAGGATATAAATAAAATCAGCAAGCTCAATAAATTATCGATATTAAAACATGCTATTTTTTGGTTGAAATGTGAAACGGAACATATATCGGACAAAAACCGGAAAGAGCCGTTCCAACCAGAATTCCACCCAAAACGATTAAAACAATCTGCCAAGCTCCATCCAGAACAAACAATGCAACTACCATCAGGGCAACTCCGACAATTCCACGGATAATTCTATCCAATATTCCCATGTTCATTTCACGCCCCCTGACATTCGTTCAATGAGAAATTGCTTTATAAACAGCTTATATTCCTGAATCCGGCAAGCGCCTCGATATTTCTACATCCTGTGTGTCGGCAATTATTTGCATTTCCTGCCCGCAACAACTCAGGATGCCTCCACCGGCAATCAGTACGGTTACTTCATTCCCGCAAATCAAACATCTGTAAATTTCACCGGTATTCTTTACACTCATGGCAACCTCCATGCGGAAAGCGGATTATTTAACTATATATTAGTTTAGGTAAAATATTATTGCAAGCATTGATTATAACAGTACTATTCGATAATATTATCCAACCAATCGTTAATTACATTTAAAATACTATTCTTCATACATTACAGTCGAATAGCATTGTATATATTGACAATTTTTTTATATAATCAATAATCGGAATAATATTTTAGACACTGGATGGAGGCATATCCAACAAAATTATATGATTCACCGCAACGATATCAGAAATGTGGCGATAATCGCCCATGTCGACCATGGCAAGACTACACTTGTAGACGCATTACTTAAGCAGAGCAAAATCTTCCGCGAAAACCAGCATGTCGCTGAATGCATACTGGATAGCAATACCCTGGAACGCGAAAAGGGTATTACCATTATGGCGAAAAATACCGCCATTACATATAAGGGTATCAAGATTAATATCATCGATACCCCGGGACATGCCGACTTCAGCGGTGAGGTGGAAAGGGTAATCAGCATGGCAGACGGCTGCCTGCTCTTAGTGGATTCCGTGGAGGGGCCGATGCCGCAAACCAGGTTCGTCCTGCAGCAGGCAATGCTGAAGGGTTTAAAACCGATATTGATTATAAACAAAATCGATAAAAAAGAGGCTCGCATCCAGGAAGTAATCAAGCTGACGCAGGATCTTTTCCTGGAACTGGCCACCAGTTCAGACCAGTTGGATTTCCCCATTTTGTATGCCAGCGGCAGAAACGGCATCGCGACAACCGACCTGGCACATGAAGGGAAAAATATATTTCCCATTCTCGATTGCATACTGGAAAAAGTACCGCCGCCCCAGATTGCCGAAGGTCCCTTCCAGATGCTGGTAACCAACCTGGATTATAACAGTCATAAAGGCAAAATCTCTATCGGCAGAATCTGGAGAGGTAAAATATCTCCCCGTGAATATGTAGTTTGTCTGAATGCCGATGGCGATTCCAATCAATATCAAATTGATGAAGTATTCACCTATATGGGGCTTGCCCGTTTGAATGTAAATGAAGCCGCAGCCGGTGACATCGTTGCCATAACCGGCGTAGAGAAGGTCAGCATTGGTGATACGATAGCCGACCCCGAATATCCGGAGGCATTGCCCAGAATTGAAATCGGCGAACCGACCATCGAGATGACCTTCGGTGTCAATACCTCGCCTTTTGCCGGGCGTGAAGGCCAGTACTGCACTACCCGCCAGCTCAGGGAAAGATTATACCGCGAACTGGAGAAAAACCTCAGTTTGCGTGTTCAGGATACCGACAGCACCGACACCTTCCTTGTTAAAGGAAGGGGTGAACTGCACCTTTCCATCCTTATCGAGACGATGAGACGCGAGGGGTACGAGTTTGAAATATCCAAACCCGAAGCCATTACCAAGGTAGTCAACGGACAACTGATGGAACCCGTCGAATTATTAATTATCAACACCATAGAATCAAACATCGGCATACTGACCGAAATATTGAGCAACCGCCAGGCTCAGCTTTCAGATATGTACAACGATGGCAATGGCAATGTGCGCATTGAGTACAAAATCCCTACTAAGGGACTGATAGGTTTCCGCGGCCAGTTTCTGACTGCCACACGCGGCGACGGTGTTATGAATACCATTTTCTCAGGCTACGAGCCGTGGAAAGGCGCCATAACCTCCAACCGCAGCGGCGTACTGGTCGCTTCTGAAGCCGGCATAGCTCTTTCATACGGCATCGCCAATGCACAGGAACGCGGCGAGACCTTCATCGAACCCAATACCATGGTTTACGAGGGTATGATTGTCGGCATGCATCAGCGCATGCAGGATATACCTATCAATATCTGCAAAGAAAAGAAAAAGACCAATATCAGGTCATCGACATCGGATATCGCTGTGAAGTTAACCCCGGCCATTATATTCAGTCTCGAACAGGCAATAGATTTTATAAACGACGACGAACTGGTCGAAATTACACCCCGGAATATCAGGCTGCGCAAGAAACTGTTGACTTACCATGACCGCTTAAGGGATATTTCCAGCCGTCGTAAAGATGAATAACGGCGAACAGAACGTAAAAACATCATCTGCCGGAGCCGGAAAATGCCGGATGTTATAGCACTGTATATCCATATACCCTTTTGCAAACGCAAATGCAAATACTGTTCGTTTATATCGTTCGACGACAGGGTTAACGATATTCCAGCCTATATCGATGCATTAAAACAAGAATTTATACTGCGTTCTGTTTCCGCTACCATCGAAACTATTTACTTCGGCGGAGGCACTCCCAGCCTGCTTTCGCCGCAACAACTATCTGATATTTTAGCGGTTATCGGTCGGTGCTTCGAAATAGCGGACGATACCGAAATAAGCATCGAAGCCAATCCGGGGACAGTGGATTTAAAATATCTGGCAGATATCAAAGAGGCCGGGATCAACCGCTTGAGCCTCGGTATCCAGAGTTTCAATGATGCCGAACTTTCTATGCTCGGGCGCATCCATTCATCCAAAGAAGCCGGGGCAGCCGTAAGGGATGCCAGGCAAGCCGGTTTCGATAACCTGAATATAGATTTAATTTACGGTCTTCCCGGACAGAATATTGATGATTGGAATACCAGCCTGCATCAAGCGCTTGATTTTCATTCCGAACACATGTCTCTCTATGCCCTGACACTTGAAGCGGAAGAAATGCTCGCTAAAGAAATCAAGGCAGGGAAATGGCCGCAGATTGACGCCGATACAGTTGCCACCCAGTACGAACTGGCCGAGGAGTTGTTGGGCCAAAAAGGATACCGGCATTATGAAGTTTCCAACTGGTCCAGGCCGGGGCGGGAATGCCGGCATAACCTTGTTTACTGGCAGGAAGGCTCATATCTGGGTGTCGGAGTTGCCGCACACTCCTATATTGAGAAGCGACGCAGTGCCAATACAGGCGATTTGGACAAATACATAAAGGCTCTGTCGCAAAATAAGCTTCCGCCGCAGGAAATCGATGAAATAATCAATCCCGATTTGGAAATAGCCGAATCGATAATACTCGGATTGAGGTTATGCTGTGGCATCAACATAGATGACTTTGAAAAACGCTTCGGTATCGATATAATGAAGCAATACGGCAAACAAATCGAAGAGTTATTAAATTTCGGTTTGATAGAAAAGAATCAGGAGTATATCAGGCTGACTCCGCAAGGAAGATTGCTGGGCAACGAAGTATTCTGGAGATTCCTGCCGGATAAGATATAATATGATTATTAATATCAGGAGAATTTACCCGGTAAATGAAACAATTTAAAACCCGCAACTTCTGCATAATCGCCCATATCGACCACGGCAAATCGACGCTGGCCGACCGGCTCATCGAGCTGACCGGCGCCATGAAGAACGATAAAATCATCGAACAGGTGATGGACAGCATGGAGCTTGAGCGCGAGCGCGGCATTACCATCAAGGCAAAGGCTATCAGGCTATCGTACACCGCTAAAGACGGTATAACCTACGAATTGAATCTGATCGATACCCCGGGACATGTCGATTTCTCCTACGAGGTATCCAGGACACTGGCTGCCTGCGAAGGTGCCATACTTGTTATCGACGCCACACAGGGCATCCAGGCGCAGACTATTTCTAATGTCTATTTCGCCATAGACCACAACCTGGAAATCATCCCGGTTATCAATAAAATCGATTTGCCCAGCAGCGAAGCGGAAAGGGTTCTGGAAGAAATCGAGAGCGTTCTCGGATACAAACATGAAGAAGTGCTGCATATCAGCGCCAAGACAGGCCAGGGAGTGCCCGAGTTGCTCGAGGCTATTGTCAAAAAAATACCGCCGCCTAAAGGCGATTTAAATAAACCTTTAAGGGCATTGATATTCGATTCGCACTATGATTCATACATGGGCGTGGTGGCCTATATCAGCGTCAACGACGGCAGCATCCGCAAGGGAGACAAGCTGCGGCTGATGGGCCAGGGAACAGAACTCGAAGTGGTCAGCATCGGCTATTTCAATCCCAAGTTCACCCCATCGGAGGAACTGTCTACGGGGGATATCGGCTATATTGCTACCGGTTTGAAGAGCGTCGGAGAATGCCGGGTGGGAGATACCATTACCTCGCTGGTTGACGGGGCGGAAGAACCGCTTATCGGTTATAAGACAGCCAAGCCGATGGTTTTCAGCGGTATTTATACCACGCAGCCCGAAGACCACGGGCAACTCAGGGAAGCCATTGAAAAACTCAGCCTTAACGATGCCTCGTTTTCATTCGAACCGGAAAACAGCCCGGTTCTCGGCAACGGATACCGCTGTGGCTTTCTGGGATTACTGCATATGGATATTATCCAGGAACGTCTGGAAAGGGAATTCGACCTGTCTCTTATAGTTACCGTTCCCGGTGTTAATTTAATCGTAACCAGAACCGACGGCAGTCAGATGATGGTAGTAAATCCTTCAGACCTGCCGGAACCAACGGAAATACTGAAGATGGAAGAACCCTGGGTCAAAATTTCTGTTATCACCCCTTCCACGTTTATCGGCCCGATTATGGACCTGGTGACGCAATCCGAGGGTATCTACAAGCATACTGAATACATCGGCCACTTGCATACCAACAATGTACTGGGACAAAGAGTGCGTCTGGAATATGAAATTCCGTTACGTTCAATGTTGACGACGTTTTATGACCAGTTGAAGAGCCGCAGCCGCGGATATGCTTCGCTCGACCACGATATGATTGGTTATAAAGAAACCCGTTTGATCAAACTGGATGTACTGGTGAACGGAGTCGTAGTGGATGCTTTCAGCCGCGTCGTCCCGCCGGATAAGGCGCATGAAATCGGGAAATCGATGGTTGAAAAGCTGAAAGATGTCATACCGCCGCAGCTCTTTAAGGTACCCTTGCAGGCATCTATCGGCAGCCGCATCGTCGCCCGGACAGATATCGCCGCAAGACGCAAGGATGTACTGGCAAAATGCTACGGAGGCGATATTACCCGCAAACGCAAGCTGCTCGAAAAGCAGAAAGAGGGTAAGAAAAAGATGCGTAATATCGGCAAGGTAGAGGTTCCCAAGGACGCCTTTATGAGCGTTCTCAAGATGGAAGATTAGTTATTATACAGGTTTGACTATCGAAGCGTCTTTTCGCAAGCTGGAAGACGCTTTTTAATTGCCACTCCGGACTGTAGATTTACAGGTAAAATTATTACTATCAGCAGTAAAGACGCGATGCTCTAGAGCCTGTTCTGAGTATATCGAAGGAAGCCTGTCGAACCATAGCGGCGGCGAATATTTGTATTATAGTTTATAATTGACAAAGTTCTTATATGGCGCTATATTAAACCTAACATTACGTATCGAGGAATTTATCATGAAACGTATTTTACTTGCCGCTTTAACCGTTATTGTGCTAACCGCTGCATCGTGTGATTATAATCGAGGAATTCAGCCTTCCGAATATACGACAAACGAGAATCTAATCTGTTCCGAGAGTTTTTATGTGAGTTCTGAATCTACAGATTTGGATACCTGGACAATGGGAACAATATTTCTTAGCGGCAAGGATGGAGTTGTCAAACACGCAAAGATTATCGCAATAGTTGAGATAGACTCCGAAGACTGGGGCGGAGTAACAATTACAGTTCCTGCCGGATGGAATGTTTCGAGTATTACCAGCAGCTACCCTGAAGGTCAAGACAAAGACCCTGATGATTTCATTTCTGTATGGTTCACCGCCAATCATGGATATGAATTCAACGAGTGGATATTAATAGATACGAATATGAGTTCTTCTCCGCTTTATGGAGAATCAGGAGGAACCGGGACAATCGTAATTGAACTGGATGCCACCGATGATGCTTCAACAGAGCTATTTCAAACAACTATCGGGGTAGGAAGCGCAAAGCGAAACGGATATGGCGTTCATAATCCCGACCATGAAACTATTGAGATTCCCCTGCCGCAGGAACAACAGTAAAGACTACCTTCCCGCCCCCAGATAAGCGGCGATGAAATAAAACAGGCAAGATTTAAAACAGTATTATTCGGTTGTGGTGTCTGAAGAATAGTATTTTAAATGTAATTAACAATTGATTGGACACTATTATCGAATAGTACTTTTAAAATTTGTTTAATTGCCCCTTCGACAAGTACAGGGTGAGCGTTTTATTAACTTTATAACAGCAATAATTCTATGCGCATAATATCAAATCATCATTAAAACCTGAAATGAACGAAGATACGCCCGAAGTTCTTATCGTCTTTCTCAATGCGGTGATAAAGCTTCTTTATGTCAGGTTGATTTAAAAATCTCAACACCCTCTTCTTCAACTGCCCCGAACCCTTGCCGGGTATGATTTCTACAAGAGCAATCTTTTTTGAAACGGCATCGTTGATAATACGGTTAAGTTCCGCATCGATGGATGCCCCTCTGTTAAAAATATCATGTAAATCCAGAACCAGTTTTGCCATTCAATTCCCTGCCTATACGATAAGGCGGATAGTCTATAACCATCCGCCTTGCCATATCCGATTCAAAATAAAAATACTTATTCTTCCGTTATAGTAACTCTGGTAATCACATCGCCGTTTTTGATGTTTTTGAGGATAGCCATATCGCTGGTCATCTGGCCGAAAACGGTATGATGTCTGTTGAGATGAGGCTGAGGGGCATAGGTAATAAAAAATTGCGAACCGTTGGTATTAGGCCCGGCATTTGCCATCGATAAAGAGCCGGTGCCATGAGTGTGGTCGGTAAATTCATCTGAAAATGAATAGCCGGGGCCGCCGCAGCCGGTACCGGTCGGATCGCCGCCCTGCGCCATGAATCCGGGGATGACGCGATGAAAGGTGGTGCCGTCATAGAAACCGTCTCGTGCTAAAAAGACGAAGTTGTTGACCGTTCTGGGGACGTCGGCGGCAAACAATTCGAGCACGATATTGCCTTTTGCCGTTTCCAGCGTAGCCGTATACTTCTTTGTCTTATCGATTGTCATTTCGGGAACATTGGCATATTTTTTTGGTGTCATAAGTGTTTCATCCTTTCATAAGTAATAAGATTTTAATCATTCCTATTATACAATAATATGTATTATTTTTTCTTCTTCGGCAAAGAGCTTTTCTTTATAAGCCGTTACCCTGTGACAGACCGGGCCATGACATTCAATGTCGGTTAACTCCCTTTTTCTTTTTACACCGGCATTCAGTTTTATGAAAAGGTCATAACCGGTGCACCTGGTCTTGCCATCCTTGTAAACCATGATGGTAACCTCATCGTTCATGTCATCGCAGAATATGGTAGTTGCCGTCATTTTCCAGTCAGTCATAGATTTAATATTACCTCTGCTAGATTTTACCCCATATCAGTATCGCTTAGCTATATCTAAAACATTTTCTATTCATACATTTTCAGATTAGATGCTACTTCCTGAGCTCATTGCCGATATGAAAAGCCTCCCCGACAGATGAACCGAAAGCATAGTAAAGCGGGGTTACTCCACGCGAATATAAAAGGGGCTTGATTTTTGCGATATCCGGATTGCCATCGGTTAAACAACTTTCGGAAACATGTGTTTCTTCGATACTGCCGACCACCAACGCATGGCTGCCGAGATCCAAAATGTGTACCACTTTGCACTCGAGATTGACCGGACACTGCCGGATAAGCGGCGCGCTTTCCAGTTTTCCGTAAAAAATATCGAAATTACAGGCAGACACCTTATCGGCATTCGCCCCCGATACAATACCGCACAGGTCGGCTTCTTTCACCAGTTCTTCGTCGGGAATATTTACGGAAAAGCTGCCTCCGGATTTAATTCCTTTCATGGTATATCTCTGATGCCGTATCGCCGCCGTCAACATCGGAGGGGCGCCGCATGCCATTCCGCCCCAGGCAACCGTCATGAAATTAGGTTTGCCTTCTATATTAACGCCGACTAAAAATATCGGTTGGGGAAATACAAAAGTGCTCGCCCCGAATGTTTTCTTATTCATCACAATACTCCTCCTCGATGGTCATATCCATATAATACTTAATTATTACACCATGATGCCCGACTACAGACGCTTTAACCAGATTATCAGCCATCAAAACAGATACTCAATATTAACGAGCCTGTTTCAACCCGCCGTACTTTTCCCGCAACTTGACCTTTTCGATTTTGCCGGTCGGATTGCGCGGCACCTTGTCAAAAACAATTATTCTGGGACGTTTATACTTCGGCAGTTTTTCGATGCAATAAGCTTCTAATTCTTCAACCGTAATCTCGACACCCGGTTTAGGGTCGATGACGGCTACCGCAATTTCTCCCAGCCTGACATCGGGAACGCCGATTAAGGCTGCATCATATACCTTGGGATGATACAGCAAAACCTCTTCCACCTCTATCGGATAGATATTTTCTCCGCCGGTTATAATTAAATCCTTTTTGCGGTTTATATACCAGATGAATCCGTCTTCGTCCATTTTCGCCAGGTCGCCGGTATGCAGCCATCCGTCTCTCAACACCTCAGCGGTTTTCTGCGGATTTTTATAGTATTCCTTCATCAGCCCTGCACCTTTAACCAGCAACTCGCCTACCGTGCCTTCTGCAACGTCCCGGTCTTTATCGTCCACGATGCGCACCTGCCAGCCGTAACCCGGTTTACCGATAGCACCCACCTTGTGAATGTTTTCGACACCCAGGTGAACACATCCCGGGCCAGTCGATTCGCTGAGCCCGTAGTTGGTATCGTAGAGCATATCCGGGAAATAAGACTTCCAGTGCTTTATCAGGCTCTCGGGAACCGGCTGCGCCCCGATATGCATCAGTCGCCACTGTTCCAGTTGATAATCTTCTTTCTTCAGTTCCCCTTTATCAAGAGCCACCAGTATATCCTGCGCCCAGGGTACCAGCAGCCAGACGATGGTGCCTTTTTCCCTGCTCACGGCATCGAAAATATAGGCCGGTTTGACTTCGCGCAGCAGCGTAGCCTTGCTGCCGGTATAAAGGCTGCCGAACCAGTGCATCTTGGCGCCGGTATGATATAAAGGGGGAATCAATATGAAATTGTCATCACGGGTTTGCCCGTGATGCATGCTCTCCAAAACAGCGGACTGCTCCATGTTCCTGTGGGTGAGCAATATCGGTTTCGGCTGCCCGGTTGTTCCGGAGGTAAAATACAATCCGCACGGGTCATCGCCGGTCAACTCCACTTTCAACGGATTGGCAGAAGCTTTTGAAGTAAAATCGGCAATGTTTTGTGCCCATTCCAGAGCCTCATCACCGGTATAGATAAACTTTTGAACGCTGACCAATTGCGCCCTGATTTCATTAACACGTTCGACAAATTCCGGCCCGAAAATAAAAGCTTTTGCCTCCGCAACCTGCGTACAATATAAAATGTCCCTGGAGGTAAATCTGTAATTAAGCGGCACTACCCAGGCACCGGTGCGAATAATACCGAAATAGGCAATCAGCCAATCGATGGAGTTGGTCATCAGGTGAACCACTTTATCGCCCTTGCGAATACCGATGTTATAAAGGGCGTTGGCTATTTTATTAGCTCTGTCATCGAATTCACGCCAGTTGATTTCATGCCTGTAATTTATGCCTGCTTTCAACTCGATTAAAGCGGTATCTTCCGGATATAATCTGGCATTTTTTGCAAGCATATCCGATATTGTCATTGTTTAAACTGCCTCCAAAAATCTTATTAATTAGATGCTATGCCGGGTAAAAAGGTGGCGATCTGCGGGAATGCCAACAGCAGCGCCACGCAAACAATAATAGCTATCAGGAACGGGAATATGCCTTTAAATATAGTTTCCAGAGAAATTCCCCGCGTAATACTTTTTATTACATAGACATTGATTCCGACCGGGGGCGTAATTACTCCCATTTCGGTAACCAGTACGATGATAACGCCGAACCAGATCGGGTCGAAACCCATTGCTAATACCAGCGGGTAGATTATCGGAATCGTCAGCGTCACCATTGCCAGCGAATCCATAAACAAGCCGCCGATAAGATACATTAAAATTATCATAGCCATAACTACAACAGCCGGCAAGCCGAGACCGGCTATCCAGCCGGAAAGCATATTGGGAATAGTAGTTATCGCTATAAAATGCCCCAGCACCACGGCTCCGGTAACGATAATCATGATTTCACATGTTACTTTTACCGTGTCTAATATGGCTTCTTTAAATGCCTTCCATGTTAAATTCCGACGTATAAGTCCGATTAGTATGGCTCCGGCCGCACCGACGGCACCGGCCTGTACCGGACTGAACCAGCCGGCAAATAAGCCTCCCATCACCAGGAGAAAGAGAATCATCATTTCGATAATGCCGGATAAACCGGTAATCTTCTGTTTCATGGTAGTCGCCTGTCCGGCAGGGGCTAAAGCCGGATTGCGTTTGCATAAAATAACCACGACGATAACAAACAGGATAGTTAATAATATTCCCGGGAATATGCCGGCAAGAAACAGACTGCCGATAGATTGCTGCGTCATGATACCGTAAACAATAAATATGGTGCTGGGCGGAATAAGTATGCCCAGGCTTCCTGCCGAAGCCACGCTGCCGGTTGCCAGTGCATCGTCATATCCGTATTTTTTCATTTCCGGCAATGCTATTTTACCCATAGCCGCAGCTGTGGCGGTGGTGGAACCGCAAATGGCAGCAAAACCGGCGCATGCCAGGATAGTTGCCATTGCCAAACCGCCGCGTACCTGCCCAAAGAGGGTATGGCTGGCGGCATATAATCTGCTGCTGATTCCCGTAGCAAAGGCAATCGAACCCATCAGCAGGAACATCGGTATAACCGTCAGCGAATAAGACGACAGGTTGGCAAAAACATCACGCGCCAGAAGTCCGAGGCCGGCAGAGGGGGTAACCAGGTAGCTGAATCCGGCAAAGCCGACCAAAGCCATGGCAAAACCGACCGGCATGCCCAATACAAATAATACTACAAGAATCACTATTCCGATCAGACCGACAATTACAGGATCCATCTATTTATTTACAACTTTCTTAATATTTTTCATTATCTTTACCAGCAAAATAAAGCAAACGGGAATGCAGCAAAAGGCGATAGCATAGACAAAGGGATAAAAAGGAATGCGGGATGTCATGGAGACCTCGCCGCTCTGCTGCAAACTGATGCCGTATTTAACGCTCTGCCATGCTAGCAGGGCAAAAAGAACAAAGCCAAGAACAGAAACAAAAGCAGCGCAGGTAGCGCCTATACGCCTGGGCAAACGCGAAATAAAAAATTCCACCTGGATATTTCCGTGCTCAGCTTCCGTATAAGCCATGCCGAAGGCAGTAATTATGACTCCCAGGAAGCCCACTATTTCTATGCCTCCGGGAACCGGACTATTAAATACCTTGATGCCGATAATATCGGCAACAGTGAGCCCCAGCATTATAACTACGCCGGCCCCGCCTATCCAGACAATCGAGTGGCTGACTAATTTAGCCCATTTTTCGAATTTATCCATAATATTCATAATTAATATAAACCTTCCTGCCCATGTCCGTCTTGAATAAACACAGGCAGGAGTGCTGATTCCCAGACTTTAATACCCTAATTTATGTCGCCCTGGTCGCAGTTAATGGCAAAACCTCCGATTCAACCCAGGCGACGCTCTCTTCCATCGGAGGTGATTTATCGCTCCAGTATTGTACTCTGTCGAGTAGATACTGCTCATATTCGTTTCCTGATAAACCGCCGGTATTCAGCGTTTCGACATGGCTGTTTACAAGCGGTGCAACAGCAGCCAGCCACGAGGCTATTTCATTGTCATCGACTTCGATGACCTCTCTGCCGCCGCCGAGACTGAGGAAGTAATCCATGGCTGCTTTATCATAATAATCCCAGACTTTGCCATGCTTTTCTATCCATTCCTCACTGACATCGGTAAATATATTCTGTATATTGTTCGGCATGCTGTTCCATTTGTTTTTGTTGATAACGACATACATGTCGGTAGTATAACCCAGTTGATAACAATCGGTTACATATCTGGTAACCTCGGCATGATTCCAGCCTTTCAGGGTTTCTCTCGGGGTAAAACTGCCGTGTACGACCCCCTTCGATAAAAGTTCATATGTTTCTCCCTGTGAGGCGGCATGTACACTGGCTCCGAGAGCCTGTACGATTGTGGCTCCGACACCGGTAGCCCTGATTACCAGTCCGTTGAAGTCCTCCAATTTACGCACTGGTTTATCCTTGGTGATTATAACACCGGGGCCATGAGCATGGAAATACAATGGATGGGTTTCATCCATTTCGGCAGGTTTAAATTCATTATAGTAATCATTGGCAACCCTTGTTGCCACATATCCGTTGGGATACTTATGAGGTAAATCCACCAGTTCATTGACCGGAAAACGCCCGACAGTATAAGAAAAGCATGACATTCCTATATCGGAAAGACCATTGACTACACCGTCGTATATCTGGTTGGCAGGGGTTAGATTCCCACCCGGGAAAAAATCGATTTTTACTTGACCATCCGTGCGTGTTTCTATCTCTTTAATCCAGGCTTCCGCCAGTATGGAATTGAGATGCGTCGGGGGAAAGAAACTACTGTATGTGAGTTTTATCACGCCCCCTGTATTACTGTTACAACTGCTTCCGAAGAGGGACATGGCTCCTCCAAAAGCAGAAAAACCGGCTGCTCCTAAAAATAATGCCCCGGTTCCTTTCAAAAAATCCTTGCGTGTAACACCATTCTGTTCGTTTTTTATGCTATTCATTTGTAGCCACCTTCCGGGAAAGACATATAGATGATGCCGTAGAAGATTTCCGTGCGAAAATAATAGTCGTTCATTTTCATTGCTTCGAGCCTCCTTTTTTATTTTACGTTCCTGAAAACGTTTACAGTATAATAGCACCACAGGACGATATTGTCCAGATATAAATATATTTTTACTGTAAATATTTACATC
>JAAYNN010000027.1 GCA_012520835.1 Dehalococcoidales bacterium | reverse complement strand
ATGGGTAAGGAGAAGTTCAAAGCATTGCAGGACGAAGGAGTAGCCATCTTTAAAGCAATTTGCGACAATATGCCGAAGGGTTACGACAGCAAAGAGGTGCGGAACTGGTGGTAAGATGGAGAAACTGGCTGGAAAACTTCTCGCACTATTCCGACGAAGCTGTTTTGGGGTTGGGGCAGACCTATAGCCAGCACCCCGAGTTTGCCAAATTCTTTGAGAAATACGATGCCGCTTTCCCGGAGTTTTTTACCAGGGCTATCGAACACTACTGCACCAATAAGAAATAAGGGTATCCTTTACAGGCTTAGCATGATATTGGCTACAACAAAATAAAGGAAAACCCCGGATATATCCATCACAGTACTGATAAAAGGGGCGGAAACCAGAGCGGGATCGAGTTTTACCAGGCGGAAAACAAAAGGCAGGGCGCCACCGACAATCGTAGCTATTACCGAAATGACGACCAGGGTAAAGGTCACTACGGCAGCCACCATTAGATCCCGCCCTAAAAGATACGCCAAAATCAGCACAGCCACACCGAGGGTCAGGCCGAGCACGATGCCCACCAGCGATTCCCTGCCGACTACCGCCATGGCTTTTTTCGGATTGACTTCCCCGGTGGCCAGGCCGCGGATGACAACGGTAGCCGATTGTGCGCCGACGTTGCCGCCGGTGCCGATCAGCAGCGGGATAAAAGCTGCCAGTATCACCATTTCTCCCAGAAGCGCTTCCTGCCCGGCAATAATGGAGCCGGTTAGCATGTTAACCAGTATCAGCAGGAACAGCCAGGCCGCACGGCTTTTTACCACATCCAGTATGCGGCTGGTGAAATAACTGCGTTCCGTCCCTGCTACGGCGCCGAAGCGATAAATATCTTCGGTGGTTTCTTCTTCGACGATATCGGCTACATCATCATGGGTAATAATACCGACCAGGCGTTCTTCGGCATCTACAACCGGAACCGCAATCAAATCCCGGTCGAGCAGCGTTTTGGCTACCTCTTCCCGGTCGGTATTGGTAAATACAAAGACCGGATTGGGAGTCATGATATCGGATACTCTCGCTTCAGGGTCTGCCACTACCAGGTCACGCAGCGAAACAGTGCCTATTAAATGACGGGCGCGGTCCATTACGTAACATACATAAATGGTCTCCCGATTGATAGCAAGTCTGCGGATTCTCTCCATCGCCTGCGCTACGGTCAAGTAGCTGTGCAGGTCGACAAAGTAAGGAGTCATCTCGCGTCCGGCAGTGCCCTCCTTATAGCCCAGCAAATGGACTGTCAGGCGCTTCTGTTCGGGAGAGAGTATCTGCAGCAGGCGGCGGGCGACATTGGCCGGTACCTCTTCTAAAAGTTCGATGCGGTCATCAGGCGGCATGGCCTCGAGAAAATTGCGCGCTGCCTGGTCGGAAAAGCACTCCAGCAGGCGGTTCTGCAGCGAGCCGTCCATGTAATCGAAGACATCCACCGCCAGCGTTTTTGGCAACAGCCGGAAGACCGTCAATGCCGTATCGTCGGGGATGCTATCCAGCAGGTCGGCGATATTATCGGGTTCGGTTTCCAGCAGTTTCTGGCGCAATACCTTGTAATTTTTTTCTGCCAGCAATCCCTTGAAGGCCTCAATATTCATCTCTTCCATCGTCAGCCTCTTTTCCAGCGTCAGAATAAAAAAACCCACGTCCGATGGGACGTGGGTTATATAAAATCCACTAAGCCGTATATGCCTGTTACAAGGCAACCGCCGGCCTTACCCATTGAACAAAAATGGTAAGTATCTGTCGTTTATCAGGTTCTTTATCTGACTTGGTTTTCATTTTTATTCCCAATTCTTTCAAGTATTATAGATACAATAGGATAACCTGTCAAACAATATAAAAGAGATAGAAAGAACGGCACTGAATTCGTTTCTGAAGAGACCAATACGGCACTGACAGAATTAAGCTGCAGCTTATAAAAAACAATGGTATTGATGACTGATTATTTTACAGGCGATTGCGTACTCAATAGCCCTAGGGGTCTATCGGTTTGTTTTCACCGTTATTGGTATCAGTTTGCACTTCACCGCTCCCGGGCAGCTTTTCCGCAACAACTTCCGGCTCAGTTACTGCAGGCTGATCCGCAGCAACTTCGGTTTCAGTTGATACCGGCTCATCTGAAGTACCCTCGGGGACAACCGGTGCCGGAGCATCTTTTACATCTGTCGTTGCTGCTTCATCCTCGGGAACACTTAAGTACTCATGTGTAATACCGAAGGCCTGGTCTACAGGGACCGTAAATGCAATGCCGGATCCCGGTTTTTCAAGGTCAACAGCAGCATTAATTTCCTTAATAACAGCATCAGCCACTTCTTTGTAAACAAGTGAAAGTATAATTTCTTTTT
Source organism: Dehalococcoidales bacterium (assembly GCA_012520835.1). Classification (GTDB taxonomy): domain Bacteria; phylum Chloroflexota; class Dehalococcoidia; order Dehalococcoidales; family UBA5627; genus UBA5627. The sequence continues at coordinate 12,238 of JAAYNN010000027.1, read as the reverse complement.
CCGGCTCGAGGGCAACTCCTAAAATTTTCTTCCTCTCATGAATACCTGTTCCTCTCCCGTATATCAATGTAGCACCCTCAGCTCCACCTTTTAGAGAAGCCTCAATGACAGCATCACCCAAATCCTTTTTAACCACTGTTATGATTAAAATTCTGGCTAGATCATCCATTTTTGTTATCTCCTTGTGGTGATTTAACACGATATAGCAAACTGACCACCTGTATTGAAATAATTGGTGCCAGTGTTATTATACCAATAGTTCCAAATCCGTCAACTAGGGGATTACTTCCTTCGATTACCGCAGCTGCTCCGGTAGCTATAGATATCAACAAGGCAACGGTTAGCGGCCCGGTTGCTATACTTCCCGAATCGAAAGCGATAGCAACAAAGTTTTTATCGGAAAATAAAAGCAGTATAAAAGCAATTATATATCCGGGAACGAGAATATAAAGCAAAGGAATTGCAAATATAGTGCGCGCCATAGCCAGCGCGGCGAATACTCCCACACCGATGCAAAGTGTATATAGCATCAAAGAAGCCCTGACGTAACCACTGGAGGCTTTTTCTATCTGCTGACACAGCACCCTTACCTGAGGCTCAGCAAAAGTAACCAGAAAGCCGAATAAGAAGCCGATCGGAATCAGTACCCAATAATCAACATAGTGTCCGAATGTTATGCCGATTTCATTTGCCATCGGAAGAAAAGCGACATTGATACCATGTAAAAACAACACCAGTCCGATATATGCCAGTAAAACGCCTCTTAACAGAATTGATACCTGCTTGAAAGGCCTTTTCAGAAACTTGAACTGGAATACCATGAAAAACAATACCAGTAACAATACCGGTAATGCTACATCTTTAAAGCCATCTAATAATCCTGCAAAAGGGGATAATGTCAAAAGAACACCCCCCAGCACAGAATACCGATTATCGGGCCGGCACATGCCAATCCTACCAGCCCAAAGCCGTCAGAAAGGGGAGACCTGCGGGCAAGTACAGAAACAAAACCCAATCCAAGGGCGAGCATCATCGGAACGGTGAAAGACCCAGCTGCAGCCGAACCTGAATCAAAAGCCAGTGCTACAAATTCAGGAGGAGCAAATAAAGCCAGGATAACGGCAATACCATAGACAGCCATCAGGAGATACCTGATAGGGAAACCTAAAATGATACGCACCAGAGCTGCCGTGAAAAGCAGCGCCATGCCAATGGCAACTACAAATACCATGACGTTACCGCCATCTCCGCCCAATTGAACAAACAGCTCACTCAATACCATTACACCCGGTTCCGTCACGGTAATAACAAAACCGAAGATAGCAGCCGATATGACTATCAGTAATACAGATTCATGTTGCGGCAACTCGGCGCCGACATCACGCCCCATAGGCAATATACCCATTCTGACGCCGGCCAGAAAGAGCGTGACCCCTACCATTGTCATTGCCACCCCGATTAAAAAGTTCCGAAAAAGTTCCTCTGGAACATGCAAAACGGTCAATTGCAGTATTATTATGACTATCGCCAAAGGGAAAATAGAAGTAACAGCTTCGATGGCAGCCTTTTTAAGTTCTGAAAGCATTCAGACAACTCCGAAAAATAAAACCTAGAGAAATTAAGTGAGATATATAATTTTAACAGCCTTATGTCATATAGGTCAAATGGAGATAAGAAGCAAAAAAACTAATTGATAGCAGATACCTGGAAGAGGAGTTCCCTGTCTTTAACAGGGTTGTCGCCGTTACCGCTTTTGCACCCGTAAAGACCTCATGTTTCTAATAATAATAGGTCTGTTTTTTCTGCCGCCTGATGATTAAACCGGCTGCCAATCCGAACAGCAGTCCCCCCAGGTGTGCTTCCCAGGCAACCCCCGGCAGGAAAGACAATATTAACCCGCCGCCGATTACAGCTATCCAGAGCGGAACCGGAATCGGTATGAACATGATAAAGACCTTCATTTTGGGCATCAGAAATGCCAGCGTGCCGCCGAGGGCAAAGATAGCGCCCGAGGCGCCAATAGCCAGACCCGGAAAATCCGGGCTGATAAGCGTACTCAGCAGTACATAGAAGATGCTGCCGAGCAGGCCGCCGCCTAAGTAAATGATCAGGAATTGCTTCCAGCCGGTCAATTTCAATAAATAACTGCCGAAAAAGTAGAGCGTCAGCATGTTGAAGAGGAAATGGGTAAAGCCGGTATGCGTGAACATACTGGTAAGAATGCCCCACGGCTGCTGCATAGTAAGCTCCAGCGGAGCCCACAAACCGAGGTCATAAACCAGAGGTTTCGATATATTGGCAGCAATGAAGACAAATAAATTGATGCCGATAATGATGAACACAGGATTTAACATTATTTCTCATAATAGCAGTAAAGTAACCATCGTAGCAAATAGATGCAACCGATAGTTTTTATAACAATAATTTATCAGACTATATATTTTCAGCTACCGCCGATATGGTTCCATCCCGATTCATCTGGACTTTACCAATCCCACCCCCCAGATTCTTCAGCCACCCCTTGTGACTTCAGAATGACAGGTAGCGAATTGTCATGCTGAAGTCGTAAAGGACGAATGAAGTCCCGAAAAATCGGGATTTCATTCCGGCTTGCCGTAACTCAACTGAGGTGGGGCTTCGTTTCCCCGTTCGCCCTTGTACCCTATCGCAGGACACGAACTATCGAGGTAATTTCTTTTCCGTTCTTTAATCCTTCGACAGGCTAAGGACAAGCGGAAAAGTAACCGCAATAGAAATAAATCCGTTCCCCAATAGATGTAAAATAAACGATGTTATTATATTTTATTGCAAGTAAACAGGCTTGTTGCTACAATGAGAGCTAATCTGAAAGGAAATCTGAATATGGAAAATACTTACAACCAGGTTGAAATCGAACGCAAATGGCAAAAGAGGTGGGAGGAAGATAACCTCTACAAGGTCAACGAGCACAGCGACAGGCCCAAGTGGTACGCGCTTACCATGTTCCCCTACACCTCCGGAGACCTGCATATCGGTCACTGGTATGCCATGGCGCCATCGGATGTACATGCCCGCTTCAAGCGCATGCAGGGCTTTAATGTACTCCATCCCATCGGTTTCGATGCCTTCGGTTTGCCGGCTGAAAACGCCGCCATCAAACGCGGCATCCACCCTTACCAGTGGACGATGAAAAATGTCGAAAACATGCGCAAGCAGTTAAAGACCATCGGCGCCATTTACGACTGGGACCGGGAGGTGATTACCTGCCAGCCGGATTATTATAAATGGACGCAGTGGTTCTTTTTGAAGCTCTACCAGCACGGGCTGGCTTACCGCAGCAAGGCCCCCGTCAACTGGTGCCCCAGGTGCCAGACGGTGCTTGCCAACGAGCAGGTTCTGGCTAACGGCACCTGCGAAAGATGCGATGAGCCGGTTGTCCGCAAAGACCTGGAGCAGTGGTTTTTCCGCATCACGAAGTATGCCGATGAGCTGATGCAGCACGAGGGGCTGGACTGGCCGGAGCGCATCAAAACGATGCAAAATAACTGGGTCGGCAAGAGCACCGGCACGGACATTTCATTCGAATTAAATATCCCGGGCGTTGAGGAAAAAGAAATCAGGGTGTTTACCACCCGCGCCGACACAGTGTACGGGGTCACCTTTATGGTGCTGGCTCCCGAGAATCCGCTGGTAGAGAAAATAACCACACCGGACATGAAAGCCGATGTAGAGGCATACATAGCCAAAACACGCCGCTTTACCGAAATCGAGCGGCTCTCCACCGAAAAAGAGAAGGACGGCGTATTTACCGGTGCTTATGTTACCAATAGACTGAACGGAGATAAGGTACCGGTTTGGATTGCCGACTATGTACTGGCCGGCTACGGAACCGGCGCCGTCATGGCAGTTCCGGCACATGACGAAAGAGACTTCGCTTTCGCTAAGAAATACAACCTTCCGGTAAAAGTGGTTATTTCACCGCCGGACTGGAACGGAGCCCCCCTTGAAGCTGCTTACACCGACGAAGGTAAAATGGTCAATTCGGCACAGTTCGATGGCACTCCCAACAAAGAAGGAATTGGTAAAGTCGCCGAATTTCTGGAAGAAAAGGGCTGGGGAAAACGAACAATCAGCTACAAACTGCGCGACTGGCTGATTTCGCGACAGAGATACTGGGGCGCACCGATACCGATGATTTATTGCCAGAAATGCGGGATTGTGCCCGTGCCTGAAGAAGAGCTGCCGGTGCTGCTGCCGGAGGATGCCGAGTTCAAACCGACCGGCGAATCGCCGCTGAAGTACTGCGCAAGCTTTGTAAATACCACCTGCCCCGAATGCGGCGGGGCGGCAAAACGTGAGACCGATACCATGGATACCTTTATGTGTTCCTCGTGGTACTTCCTGCGCTATGCCAATGCTCATATCGATACTGCCGCTTTCGATAAGGAAGCCGTTAAATACTGGCTGCCGGTAGACCTCTATACCGGAGGCGCCGAGCATGCCGTCATGCACCTGTTCTACGCCAGGTTTTTTACCAAAGCCATCCGCGATATGGGGCTGATTGATTTCGGAGAGCCGTTTATCAAGCTCTTCAACCAGGGAACGATTATTTCCAACAAGCAAAAGATGAGCAAATCGCGCGGCAACGTGGTCAACCCCGATTCCTATGTTTCACGGCTGGGAGCCGATACGGTGCGCTGCTACCTGATGTTCGTCGCACCATGGGAACAGGGCGGCGATTGGAACGATAACGGAATTGCCGGCATCAACCGCTGGCTTAACCGTGTCTGGAAACTGGCGACCGAAGCCTATACACCCAACAACGTTGACGAGGAAGAATTCCGCAATTTACAGCGTATTATACATCAGACTATTAAAAAGGTAACACAGGATATCGATAAAATACGCTATAACACCATGATATCCACCCTGATGGAATACACCAATTATCTGGGCAAGGTAAAAGACAACGGCTCCGTTTCACAAAAGGACTGGGAGGAAGCGGTAAAGACTTTGCTGCTGCTTTTGGCTCCCTCTGCCCCACATCTGGCTGAAGAACTGTGGCTGCAAACCGGGCATAAATACAGTATTCATAACTGGAAATGGCCGGAGTGGGACGAAACGCTGGCTCAGGACGAGGAGATTCCCATCATAATTCAAATCAACGGCAAGACACGCGATAAAGTTACGGTTCCGGCTTCCATTACGGAAGAAGAGGCGAAAGAAATCATACTTGCCAAACCCAAGGTGAAGACATATATTGAGGGAAATGAGATAATAAAGATAATCTATGTTCCCAAGAAGCTGCTGAATCTGGTAATAAAGTAAAAATGTCATCCTGAGCGCAAGCGAAGGATCCAGGGCTATTCGATAAGTATTACCATGATACGTCGGGATTCAATCGTTTGCCTCCCTCAGAATGGCCTTATAGGAAACGAGGTATAAACGTGAAAATAGCTCTCATCGGTTGCGGAAATATGGGTCAGGCTATACTCTCGGCCATCATATCCAAAGGGGTATCCATAGCCGAACACCTGTCGGTTGCCGAGGTCAATCAGGCATGCAGAGAGATGACTGCCGAAAAATTCGGCGTTTTCACCACCGACAACGGCGTGGATGCTATCAGGAGAAGTGATATTATCATACTTGCCATTAAACCGCAGAATCTTGATGAGGCTTTCAAACAAATCGGCGGCAAATTCAGCCAGGGACAGCTGGTGATTTCAATAATCGCCGGCAAATGCCTCGGCACCCTGAAAGACGGGCTTAAATACGACGCTATCGTGCGCGCCATGCCCAATACACCGGCTCAAATCGGCTACGGCATGACTGTCTGGACTGCTACGGAAGCCGTCGACGGACAACAGATGGCGCAGTCCAGAACTATACTGGGAGCCATGGGAAAAGAAATCTATGTTTCTGACGAGGACAGCATCGATATGGCAACGGCAGTCAGCGGCAGCGGACCGGCTTATGTCTTCCTTTTCATGGAATCGCTGATACAGGCTGCCGAGAGAATCGGGCTGCCGCATGATAAAGCATATGAAATGGTGATGCAGTTGATGAGCGGTTCGATTAGATATGCACACAGTTTGGATAAACCCCTGGACAGGCTGCGGGAAATGGTCACTTCCCCCGGAGGCACTACGGCAGCTGCGCTCGGTGTTTTTGCCAACGGTAATCTGGCCGGACTGGTAGAGGAAGCGGTCACAGCCGCCTATAAACGGGCGAAGGAACTGGGAGGATAAATCTATGAACTGGCTTGATATTGTACTGATAGTAATGCTTTTTATCCCCATTTTTACGGGCTTGATAAAAGGGCTTATCAAGACCGCGCTGTCATTTGCCGGCTTGATAATCGGTATCGTGCTGGCCGGACGTTTTCACGGTTCGCTGGCGGAGATATTCAGTTTTACCAATAACGAAAACGTCGCCAATATTCTTGCTTTTGTACTGATTCTGGTCGCTGTTTTTATTATTGCCCTGCTTATAGCTAACCTGCTCAGATTCGTCGCCAAATCTTTGCTGATCGGCTGGATTGACCGCTTAGGCGGCGCCATCATCGGTTTGCTGAGCGGCTTTTTATTCCTGGGTGCCATCCTGGCTGTAGTAACCAAATTTATAAGCAGCGATGCTATCTCCCAATCGTTTATGGCACGTATAATGCTGGATTATTTCCCGATTGTACTGGGACTTCTTCCCCAGGATTTTGAAGCTATAAAGAACTTTTTTCAATCCTAGATAGCATGCGATTTAAGGTTTATGAAATACACGCAGATAGCATAATCCGCACCAGATGCCAGCAGGGTAATATAAAGATTGTTTTTGATTGGATTTGGAAGGATCCTGATTAATCTTCCCTGGGGTCTTCACCGGGATGCAGCGCCTGCCACTTGGCTAATAACACATCATGTGATTCCTCGTGATCCGGGTCGGGAACACAGGCACTGACCGGACAGATATCGGCACACTGCTGAGTCGAATAGCTGCCGACACACTGGGTACATTTATCAGGATCGATAAGATAAGAAGTTTCCCCTTCCGTAATTGCCTGATTAGGACACTCCGCTTCACAGGCACCGCAACTTATGCAATCCTCATTGATCATATACGCCATTAGTTTTGTTTCCTCCTGACCTAGCTACTATTTTAGCATGTTTGTATCGATATGATAACCCGATTTGCTGTTTATATCGGACTATTTCCGTTTTTTTCTTTTAAAGCTCTGGCAACATGGGCCGGAACAAAATTAGCAATATCGCCGCCTACCCTGGCTATCTCTTTCAAGAGGCTGGACCTGAGGAATTGATATTCCGGCCTGGCTATGAAACACACCAGTTCCAGTTCCGGCGAGAGTTTCCTGTTCATCATTGCCATATCGAATTCACGCTCGAAATCGGCGCTTACACGCAATCCCCTCACCATGACATTGGCATTCACTTCTTTCGCAAAATCGACGGTAAGGCCGTAAAAAGGCCTGACCTCGATATTGGGTATGTCTTTTACAGCCTCACTGGCCATCTTAACCCTCTCCTCGAGGCTGAAAGTCACTATTTTCGTGGGCTTTTCAAAAACACCTATAACCACCTTGCCGAAAATCCTTGCTGCCCTTCTGGCAACATCGATATGGCCGTTGGTAATCGGGTCGAAACTCCCCGGGTATATAGCAGTAATCAAGATACGATCTCCTTTCTGAAAAATGCAATAGCACTATCGCCGTGACGATGTTCTTTAAAAAGATGCAGAGAGGCATAGTTTGCTTCAAGAGGACGGCGCTTTGAATGAGTGACCACAAGCACAGAATCCTTACCGACAATCTTCGAGTTTGCCAGTTGTTCGATTATGCTGTTGATTAACGGACTCGCATAGGGAGGATCCATCAGAATTATATCGTACTCCTTGTCCAGAAAAGATATTGCTTTTACCACATCGGCACAATGTACATGCGCGTATTCGGTAAACCTGGTCTTCTCAAGATTCTGCTTTATTATAGCACAACAGCGGGGCGTCTGCTCAACAAAATCCACCCAGCCCGCTCCCCTGCTTAAGGCTTCGATACCCAGCGAACCGCTGCCGGAAAAGAGGTCGAGAACAAGCCGCCAGTCACTGGCAACGTTATACAAAATAGAAAAGATTGCCCCTCGCACCAATTCGGTCGCCGGGCGTGTTCTCAAACCAGGAGGTGCCACAAGGGGACACCCCTTGGCTTCACCTGCAATTACTCTCATAATAAAATATATTTCCTATCAACCAATATAAGGTATCATAAATCGCTGATTCAATCCACCTGACACAGATTATCTCAAGGCAAAAAGACTTGAATTAAAATCGAAGACACTTGCCGGCATCGGAAAAAGTTTAGATATTATAATCGACGACTATAACGATTGAATCAGGCGATTGGTAAGCCATTATTGCCTTGAGATTATTTCGAGTGCCCCGGCATAGCTTTCATAAGCGGCATCATTAAATAGAACGAATACAATTTTTTTCAGCAACAAGGCTTCATTCTTGGCAAATTTTATGACGCTGTCTATGGCAACAGCAGAGGCAGCCGCAAACGGATAACCGTATGCCCCGGTGCTAATCGACGGGAAAGCAATGCTTTCAAGTTTGTGGCTTTCGGCTAAGCGCAGACTTTCGGTATAGGCACTGGCTAAAATCGCTGCTTCATTGGCATTTCCACCCCTCCATACCGGGCCGACAGTATGAATTACATATTTAGTCGGCAGATTGCCTGCAGCAGTAATCACCGCTTTTCCTGGCGGCAACCTCCCCTGTTTTGCCACTATCTTCTTGCATTCCTCCAGAATGGAGGGGCCTCCTGCCCGGTGAATGGCACCGTCCACTCCGCCACCACCCATCAATCCGGAGTTGGCAGCGTTGACGATGGCATCCGTTTCCTGAAACGTGATGTCTCCTTTGACCAGCGATATTGCGGTATTTTTTATCTTTACAATCATTAATACATGGTTCTGTTCGGTAATAGTGTTTGTTAATAGATAATTATCTTTGAAATACCATACTGCAGACACCACAACCGAATAGTATTTTAATAATTAATCCTCTAATCGATAGTACTGCCATTATTTTAAGCCATCCGGCCGTATAAATACAGTTCAAATCAAGACAGCGAGCCGGATGATAATTTCTTGTAAAAAACCGCCCAATGGTTTAACCTATTGATAACATTTTAGCGACTTTTAAACGAGGAGTATGCCGTTGCTTAAGAAAGTTAAAACAGAAGATGCCGTCGGGCTGGTGGTCGGCCATGACATGACTAAAACCATTCCCGGTGTTTATGACGGACCCAGATTCCGCCGCGGAGATGTCATCAAGAAAGAGGATATCCCCGAACTGCTCAGTATGGGGAAAGAACATATCTATGTCATCGAAAAGGAAGAAGACCAGGTACACGAAGAAGAAGCGGCTATCCGCATTGCCGGAGCTAGCGCCGGTAAAAATATTAGCACGACCGCACCCAGGCAGGGAAGGGTAAACCTTAAGGCTACGGTCGATGGGATTATTAAAATAAATAAGTCCCTGCTCTATGAAATCCATTCCATAGAGGATATCATTATCGCCACGCGCCACAATAACGCAACCTGCAAAGCCGGTGAAATCGTCGCCGGAACCAAGATAATCCCGCTCTTTACCACTGAGGAGAACCTGAAAAAGCTGGAATCGTTATGCAAAGACCAGGGAAAGGTTGTCGATGTTCTGCCATTCCTGCCTAAAAAAGTCGGCATAATTATTACCGGGAACGAAATTTTCAAGGGCATCACCGAAGACAAATTTGCCGCCGTGATGCGCAGGAAAATTGAAAAACTGGGTTCTGATGTCATCAGCGAGGTCATCGTACCGGATGACGAGGATATCATAGCTAAAGCTATTCTGGATATGAAAAATAAAGGCTGCGATGTCATTGTTACCTGCGGAGGCCTCTCGGTCGATCCTGATGATGTCACCGTCGAGGGCGTCGAAAAAAGCGGGGCAAAGATTATTTCCAACGGCGTTCCGGTTATGCCGGGAGCCATGGTGCTGGTGGCCGAACTGGGAGATATCCCCATTCTCGGCGCACCGGGTGCCGTCATCTTTAAAAAGACCACTATTATCGATGTATTAATACCGCGCATTCTGGCCGGTGATAAAATCACGCGTCAGGATATCGTGGAGTTAGCGCACGGCGGAATGTGCCTCGATTGCGAGGAATGCATCTTCCCGGTTTGCCCGTTCGGGAAATAGTAAAAAGAGGCACTATTTGCTATAAATTTGTGGCAAATAATATAATCGTCGTTGCGAAGCAATCTCAATTTAATAATAATGAGCGGACATTGACCACCCTTATAAACCAGTCGCAATAGTGACAATTAAGAGGAAAGCGGAAAAAATATAATATTCCGCTCGCCCTGAGCGTGTCGAAGGGACTTCAGAGCGGAATATGATTTCATTTTATTAATAATCGACAATCATAGCGTAGTAATTTTAAGGATATTCGAATGTCCTATTCCGAAATCGACGAGGGTGAAAATTATACCGGACTTGCCAGGGCGCTGGAACTGGTAAACTCGAATGTAAAACCGGTCGGCATAGAGGAACTGCCTCTCGACCTCTGCAATAAACGCGTGCTGGCCGAAAACCTCTTCTCCCTGCTGGATAATCCTTCCTCTGATGTATCACTCAAAGACGGCTTTGCCGTCAGATATGAAGACGTTGCTGCTGCCTCGTCAAGCAATCCGGTCTGCCTGAAAAACATCGGCTCGGCCTTTGCCGGTACTGCCTTTAAAGGTGAAGTTCCAGCAGGATGCGCCGTAAATATCTGTTCGGGAGCACCGATTCCGCCGGGAGCGGACACAGTTATCGCCAACGAGTTATGTGAAGCAACTGACGATTGCATCCGTATTACAAAGGGCGCCAACAAAGGACAGAATATACTGGCGGCAGCTGCCGACCTGAGAAAGGGAGAAGAATTGGCTACGGCCGGACGCCTACTACTTCCCGGAGACCTCGGACTGATAGCCTCGGCTGGAATTGCCCACGCCAGGGTATATCGCAAACCGAGAGTAGCCGTCATTGCCATCGGGGATGAAGTGGTGGCTCCGGGCGGCTTTTTACACCCTGGGCAGCTTTATGCCAGCAACCTGGTAACTATCTCCGCCTGGCTGAATTGCTTCGGTTTCCCCTGCCAGAACGCTGTGGTTAAAGACGATAAAGCAGCCATCCGCACTGAACTGGAAGACCTTTTTCCTGTTGTAGATGCAATTCTGACCAGCGGCGGGGCGTGGGGCAGCGAGCGCGACCTGACAGTCGGCATACTGGATGAACTGGGATGGGATAAGAAATTCAACAACGTCCGCATGGGGCCGGGAAAAGGAATTTCTTTCGGATTGTGGGACGGCAAACCCGTTTTCTGTCTGCCGGGCGGCCCGGCCAGTAACGAAATGGCTTTCCTGCAACTGGCACTGCCGGGGATACTCAGGATGGAGGGGCAGAAAAGACACCCCCTGCCGACCGTATTTGCCAAACTGGCTGAAGATGTGGTCAGCCGCCACCGCAGCTGGACGGAGTTTAAATCGGCGGTTCTGGCATTTAAAAACGGCGAATATCTGGTTACTCCCTACCAGAACCGCAGCCGACTGCAATCGATTGCCAACGCCACCTGCTTTATCCGCGTCCCCGAGGGGGTGGATGTGTTATCGACTGGAGAGATTATCGAAGTGCAATTGCTTACTCCCGCTTTCGGCGGACTGTCGATAGTGCGCTGCCATACGCGACCCCGCTTTCGTCAAGAAGCTACAGGCTGAAGAGATTACTGCTACCGATTGCGACCACTGCAACCGCCGTGTGGCTGAAATGGCCGACAAAGGGCTGGTTTGCACTTCGATGCAAAAGGGATTGAAAAAGGAAATATATAAGCCGTAAGGGTAACCACCCGTCGTCTATCACTATGTTTGCGTCTATTGCGAACGGGGAAACAATTGAATTGTCATTCTGAAGTCACAGGGGGTGACTTCAGGATCTGGGGAGGCGGGGAGAAATCCCGATAAATCGGGACATCAGAGAGAAATAAGTTTTCCGTTCGCCCAGAGCCTGTCGAAGGGTCAAACGAACGGAAATATAGTTTAAAATTCACCGCCGTTGTGGTTCGACACGCTCACCACGAACGGCTTGGTAAATTCTCTCCACAAAAGGCTTCATTAACCCCACCCCAGATGCTTCGTTCGTCCCTCACGAACTCATCATGACAAGCATGATATAT
>JAAYNN010000184.1 GCA_012520835.1 Dehalococcoidales bacterium | reverse complement strand
TGGCAAGATGCCAGAACAGGATATCACTAAGACCAATTTCGCCTTTAAAGGTGTTCGGTCGAAGGAATTTTAAATATGAGATTTAAAATAGGTAATCTCGAAATATTGGCAGAGCGTAAAACAAAAAGGCCTGAAATCGGGGAACTCGGCGGGACAGGGACGCAGATATTCGCCGGGATGATATCAGAGGAATATAACCCTGATTTGAAGGGGCGAAAAGCTATTGTTATATATGACAAAATGCGAAAATCGGATGCCCGGGTAAAATCATCTATCCTTGCCTGCGAGCTACCACTGAGGTCAATAGAATGGCATATAGAGCCCGCCAGCGATTCATCAAAGGACGAAGAAGTCGCCCAATCGCTTGAAGAAAACCTGTTTAACATGACGATTACATGGGATTCTTTTCTTCATCACACGCTACTGAAACTTCCGTTCGGTTTTTCGATATTTGAAAAGGTCTGGGAGATAGTTGACGGCAAGGCCAGGTATAGAAAATTTGCCCCGAGGCTGCCAAAGACTTTAAGCAAATGGATATTGGATGCCAACGGCGGTTTAGCAGGCATTGAGCAGAATGTATTTATAAACGATGTGTATAAAACAATAACAATCCCGTCCGATAAATTACTTGTATTCACGAACGAAAAAGAAGGCTCTAATTTCGAGGGCACATCAATTCTCAGGTCAGCTTATAAGCACTGGTACTATAAAGATAATTTATATCGTATTGACGGCATCGGCGCAGAAAAGAACGCTGTGGCATTTCTGAAATTAACATACCCGACCTCCGCAACTCCAGAAGATATCAAAAAGTGCGACGAGGTCGGGCAGCATTACCAAGCACACGAAAACCAGTACGTCAGCATGCCTGCAGACCATGATGCAGTTTTATTAGGCACTACCGGCCATATAAAAGACTTAATGCCTTCCATTGAGCACCACAACAAAGCAATAGCCGAATCCGTATTGGCCGACTTCCTTACCCTTGGGGCAGGCAGTGTCGGCAGCTGGGCATTGTCGAAAGATAAATCCAGCTTCTTCTTGATGTCGCTAGGCGCCGTTGGCAAAAACATATGTGATACCTTTAACGCTTATGCAATCCCGCAATGGGTACAGTATAACTACGGCGATGTTGATTTGCCCAAGCTGGTGCACGGGAAACTGGATACACGCAATTTGCAGGAGTACGCCACCGCCGCTACATCGTTACTGCAGTCCGGAGGTATTACCTATGATAATAACATCGAGAATACCCTGCGTGAAATGCTTAATATGCCACAAAAAGAGGAGACGGGAAGGAAGTCATTTTCTGTTAAGTTTAAAGAGCGGGAATTAACCGAAGCTGAAAAATACGTTGCCTTTTCAGAAATCAAGGAAAAGCTGGACGCATCTGAGCAGCAGATAATTGAGGCCTGCAAGGATATTATATCACGGCAAATAAATAACCTGGCAGACGAAGCTGAGAAAATCATTACGAAGAAACAGCTCAATAAGGTCAATGATATCGAGGTTAGATATAAAACACAGATGGTGGAAAGGATTTATGCCGTTTTAAAAGATTTACTGGACTATGGAGAGCAACAAGTCAAGAAAGAAATAGCAGCCCAGAGTGTTAAACTGGCCGAGCCGCTGGAATCT
>JAAYNN010000183.1 GCA_012520835.1 Dehalococcoidales bacterium | reverse complement strand
CATTATGATAGTCAATAAAACCGTTGTTACCATCGATACAGTGGAATGCGACTGGTGCGGTATCTGCGAGGCTGTTTGCCCGTGTGATGCCATACGCTGCCCATTTCAGATTGTATTTGCATAATTTTCCCCGTTTTTAAATACTCCCCGGTCATGCTTATAGTACTTCGCATTTTATAAAATCCATTCATTAAATGACTCTTCAGTCGCTAAAAGTTAACCCTGTAGTCCCATTTTAATGGCCTGAAATTAATAGCAATATGAGACTAGAGTTACATACACCAATTTATTGTAGTAATAAAATGTAATTAAGTAGTACTGAAAATTGATTCCGGCATGGTTATAAAGTACCGGGTGTCAATTTTAGGGAGGTGAATAAAATGGTTATGTGGAAAGCGAAAGTATGCCCGAAATGCGGCGGGGACATGTATATCGATATCGATGAGGATATCTGGTTCGACCATTGTTTACAGTGCGGTTATATGAGAGCGTTGACTCAGGTATTGTGCAGCAGGTGCGGTGAGCCGATAACGGTAAATACCGAGGAAAACAACCATAGCTGTAACTGTGAACGTTGCGGGTATAATGCGAAATTATGCCAGCTGGTGCGTTAAAATAATCAGGCCATATCCTTTAAGAGGTTGTATTGGATAACAGCTTTTCTAAAACTGAAATCTTACTCAAGCCATCTATAGATATTAGTTTATTTTTAGAGGTATGGCCTTTGATGATTACTATCATGTCTTTTCTGATGTCCAGAAGATGGCTTAAATAATCGACCAGTTCTTTATTTGCCTTTCCTTTTACCGGTGGTGCGGCTATCCTGATGCGTAAAACGTCATCTACCATTCCCGAAATTTCGTTTTTAGATGCCCCTGGTGAGATCTGCACTGCTATTTTTGCCTGTGTTTCCTTGTCATTTTGCAAATCCAGAGGCACCTGGCGCGTCGGTTTCTTTGCCAATCTTTAAGGCTCCCTGTCCAATACCCCGTAGGCATTGCCGGCCAATATAAGAATGAGGGAAATGAAAAACCAGAATATGGTGGTACAAATCTTATCGCTGAATTCCCAGATGGCATCGACGAATGCGGGTGCCATTCCGATTATCGTGAAGATTGCCATTGCCAGGCAAAGAACACCGATGGTTGTAAAAGTTGCTGACAATCCTTTCATTTTTTCCACCTCGTATATTTACAATTCATAGAAATTAGGATATCCTTGTCATGTATATGTTCGGATAATATCACCAGTGCCTGAATAAGTCAATAACTTTTATGAGTAAAATGAGAGAATTATCACAGATAATCGGGGAAATGTTGCGGGAGCGGAAACTGACTCTCGGGTGCGTGGAATCTGCTAGCGGAGGCATCATTTCGAGCATGATTACAGAGATACCCGGCAGTTCCGATTATTTCAAGGGCGCTATTGTTTCTTACAGCAACCAGGCAAAGGTCAATCTTGCCGGCGTCAGTAAGGAGACGCTGGAAAAATTCGGAGCTGTCAGCCCGCGTGTAGCCGAGGAAATGGCCAGGGGCGGGAGGAAAGCGCTGGATGTCGATATCTGTATTTCCGATACCGGGATTGCCGGTCCGGGCGGCGCCACCGATAAAAAGCCGGTCGGTCTTTTCTACCTCGGGCTTTCACACAAAGACGGGACATTTAACCGCAGGCTGAATCTGACCGGAAACCGCGAGCAGAACAGGAAAGCGGCGACTGAGGCGGCTCTTTTATGGTTGAAGGAATATCTCTCGGGTTTAGAATAGCAGATGCCGGGGCTTATCGTTATCTGCGGAAAAACTGCTTTCAATTGGAATTTATCGGGTCTGAATCCCAGTCATACGCACATTGGATTCTGTAAATCCCTGGAGAAGACAGATTGAAGCGGATAAAACGAAAAGAGCAGCATCGCGGATATTGGTATATTACATAATCAACTCAAGATATATCCAGTAAACCAGCACGTTGACAATGGTCAGCGGAATGCCGATTCTGGTAAATTCCCAGAAGGTAATGGTAACGCCGCCTTTCTTTTCGGCATTCTGTATGATAATAACGTTGCTGGCGGCTCCCAGAATAGTCAGGTTGCCGGCAATGGTGCTACCGGCTGCCAGTGCCATCAGGCTATGCGTGGTTACACCCAGGTGTGAAAGCATCGGCAGGTAGAGCGCTACAAGCGGTACATTTGAAAGTATCTGGCTGAGCAATACACTGCCGGCAAATATGATACCGGTCGAAGTTATATCTATATGCGCCTCTTCTATGAAAGATTGGATAATTTGCGAATTCCAGACGCTTTGCATCAGTATAAACATCGCGGCAAAAAATACCAGTGTTGTCCAGTCTATTCGCTTGATTATTCCCGGTTTCTTCGGCAGGTATAAGAAGACGGGCAGAGCGGCGGCCAAGGCGATATAGGTCAGCTTGAAATCCACATCCAATCCGGCAAGCACAATCACAATCTTGGTTAATATCAAAAGCACCAGCAGTATCAGCGAGATTCTGGCTACAGCAAACAGTTTTCGGTCTTTTACAGGTTCGAGAGTGTGTGTGAAACTGCTGCCGCTGAAGTGTTTGCGGTAGAATAATTTCAACATCAGGTATGCTACAAACAGGTTGACCAGTGTTGGCACTGCCAGGTATTTGAGAAAAGTTACGAACGGATTGGCTATATCCCCGTTTAGGGCGATCAGCAGATTCTGCGGATTGCCGATGGGGCTCATCACGCTGCCGATAGTTACGGCAAAAGCCAGTGCCAGCAGCAGTATTTTCGGTTTGGTGCTGGATGTCTTTGCCTGCGACAGCACCACGCCGGTGCCGATGATTGCCAGCGTATCGTTCATCAGTATGGCTGAAAATATCCCGATGCCGAACAGGATAAAGAGTACCAGAGTATCGAGGTTCCTGGCGCGGTTGAAAAGCCT
>JAAYNN010000026.1 GCA_012520835.1 Dehalococcoidales bacterium | reverse complement strand
TTCACGTGCAAAATGAATTCCCCGATTCAGAGACATCGTCATTAATAAAAGAAAACAGCAAAAAAACAAATATTCTTGTTGTAGATGACGAAACGACAGTGCAGCAATTTATAAAATCGGCTTTAAACCTACCTGAATATAGCGTTGAGACTACCGGTGAGCCTTATGAGGCTCTGCGTAAAATTGCCGCAAACAATTACGACCTTATTGTTATGGATATCAGGATGCC
The DNA here is from genome assembly GCA_012520835.1 of Dehalococcoidales bacterium. Classification (GTDB taxonomy): domain Bacteria; phylum Chloroflexota; class Dehalococcoidia; order Dehalococcoidales; family UBA5627; genus UBA5627. The sequence continues at coordinate 3,414 of JAAYNN010000026.1, read as the reverse complement.
TGGCATGAGCGGACAGGAATTATTTGAAAAAATAATAAACGATAAACCGTATATATCTAAAAACATCCTGTTTACAACAGGCGACTCTGCCAACAGCGAAGTAAAGAGCTTTCTCCAGAAGTATAATCTGCGTTCAATCGACAAGCCTTTCGACCATCAAACATTGATGAAGAAAATACACGAGATACTGGAACGATAAATAATAATCTGTTCCCTATTTTCCCTTTCGAAACGCGTAAAAAAACCAGCCACATTTGCCCGGCAACCGCATAACGGCTTGCAGTCAACAATTATCAAAAGCAGGATCAACTGTTAATCATTCTCATGGGATATATACATTATAATTATGTTGTGCAATACTATTTGTTGAACTTTTTTTCGATAATAGCCGTTTGATAAAGCGATATCAGTCACAGTATAATGTGCATGCAAATAAATTCTTTAAGATTTTTCCGAAATAACGCAACAAATGTTGGCAACCAAACGACAAATATACGGAGAGGTGTCCGAGTGGTTCATGGTGCCGCTCTCGAAAAGCGGTCTTCGCGCAAGTGAAGCGTGGGTTCGAATCCCACCCTCTCCGCCACTTTTATAATCACTCTTTTCCACGCGCTCCCCCTGATAATCCCTGCCAGAAAGGAATTGTTTTTAAAAGATATCTTTGAAATTGCAGAAATACTGTTTTTAGATAAAGATGCCGACTGGCCTGAAGGCAAAAGCGATGGAAAAATAGTACCATCCCTGAAATTGTGGTTATCATATAGAGCTGACTGGAATTAAAACGGGAAATATACTACAATAAACAGAATTCGTTTCTTGATATTAAGGCCGATTTGGAGAGGTGCTGGAGTGGCCGAACAGGCACGCCTGGAGAGCGTGTGTCGGGGTAACCTGACCGTGGGTTCGAATCCCACCCTCTCCGCCACTTTGTTTTGAATCACCGGACGTGTATTCCAATCATCTTTTTCCTAACGCCATTTTTCATTATTAATAATTATTGTGCTAGAATGTAACCGCTTTGAGTATAATTAATGAAAACAATAAATACTGGATAGGTTTCAACCTGATTCCGGGCATCGGCAGAGTAAGATTTACCCAGATTGAAAATTACTTCGGCGATATTCAAAAAGCATGGAATGCCAACCTCGATGAGTTTAAAAAAGCCGGCCTCGACGACAACACTATAAATTCAATCGCCAAGTGGCGGCCTAAAATATCACCAGATACCGAGATAGAAAAACTTGAAAAGCTCAGTATTAAAGCCTTTAATTATCATGATAAGGATTACCCTGCCCGATTGAAAGAAATCCACGATTTCCCTCCCTTAATTTATATCAGGGGTGAAATACTTGCCGCAGACGAGTACTGCCTGGCCGTGGTAGGAACAAGGAATCCGAGCGTATATGGCAGACAGCTGACCGATGAAATCGTATCTGAGCTGGCACACAGCAAAATAACCATCGTCAGCGGGCTTGCTAAAGGCATCGATACCATCGCCCATCAATCTGCGTTAAATGCCGGCGGGAGGACCATTGCGGTGATGGGCGGAGGGCTTGACAGTGTTTATCCGGCAGAAAACGCCAACCTGGCACGCAATATACTGAAAAACGGCGCTCTCGTCAGTGAATATGCCCCCGGCACAAAACCGAAGCCGGAGAACTTTCCGCGCCGCAACCGCATTATGAGCGGTTTATGCTTAGGCGTACTGGTAGTCGAAGCCGGAGAAACCAGCGGTTCATTGATTACCGCCCATATGGCATTCGAGCAGGACCGTGAGGTATTTGCCATCCCCGGAAGCGTACTGTCGCCTGCCAGCATCGGCACCAATAAACTCATTATGGAAGGCACTGCCCGGCTTGTGCGCAATGCTGCAGACATTTTGCAGGAATTGAATTTGACCGCCGTCGCCGAGCAGATTGAAGCCAAGGAAGTTATACCGGCTTCGGATACGGAAGCGGTAATTTTAAAGCAACTGGGAGCCGAACCGAGGCATATAGATGAAATATGCCGAGATAGCGGACTTCCCGTGTCCGTTACCAGTAGCACACTGGCAATGATGGAGCTTAAAGGAATGGTTAAACAAATCGGAGCCATGAATTATACCCTTTGCCGTGAAATACGGGAAAATAAAGAATTGTATAAAATAGAGATAAATTAGATGAAAAATAACCTTGTTATAGTAGAATCGCCGGCAAAAGCCAGAACCCTTTCCAAAATACTGGGGAGGGGTTATACCATTAAAGCATCTTTAGGGCATGTCAGGGATTTACCCAGGAGCCGCATGGGCATCGATATCGATAATAACTTCGAACCCAAATACGTGGTTGCCAGAGATAAAAATAAAACCGTGAAAGAGCTCAGGGATGCCGCCAAAACAGCTTCTACCGTATTTTTAGCGACAGACCCCGACCGAGAGGGGGAAGCTATTGCATGGCATCTTTCAGAGGCTATAAAGTCAAATGATATTAAATATAAACGCGTCACCTTTCACGAAATAACACAGAAAGCTATCGAACGTGCCTTTAAATCTCCCCGTGAAATCGATATGCAGCTTGTTAACGCACAACAGGCACGCCGCATACTGGACAGGCTGGTAGGCTACAAGCTCAGTCCCCTTTTGTGGCGCAAAGTCAGAAAAGGATTATCAGCCGGCCGGGTACAATCAGTAGCGGTAAAAATCATTGTTGACCGCGAGCGTGAAATCGAAAACTTCGTTCCTGTTGAATACTGGACAATTGAAGCTGAGTTAAAGAAAGACCCCGCGGGAGACAGCAAACCATTCCGCGCCCTGCTGGTAAAAACAGCGGATAGTCCCAAAGCCGAGATTAATAACCGCGACAAAGCAGCAGCGGTTAAAGCAGAGCTTGAAGAATCAGTTTACAGCGTAAACAAGGTGACTGTAAAGAAAACACCCCGCCGGCCGGCCCCTCCCTTTATAACCAGCACCCTGCAGCAGGAGGCCTGGAGACGCTTTCGTTTCACGGCTAAGATGACTATGTCAACGGCACAGCAGCTTTACGAAGGATTGCCTGTCGGGGATGAAGGTAGCGTCGGCCTGATAACCTATATGAGAACAGATTCGACCCATGTCGCTCCTTCGGCATTGGCTGAAGTAAGAAACTATATTTCAGAAACATACGGCACAAATTATTTGCCTGCTCATGCACGTTCGTTTTCGCGCAAGGTTAAAGGAGCGCAGGAAGCGCATGAAGCCATCCGTCCGACCAAAGCATGGCGTACTCCCGCTTCTGTAAAGCAATATCTCAATGCCACCCAGTACAAGATATATAACCTGATCTGGCAGAGAATGATAGCCAGCCAGATGGCCGAAGCTTCCTTTGAAAACACCACTGTTGATATCGACGCCAGATGCCAGCTTTCTAAAAACAAATACCTGTTAAGGGCAACCAGCTC
>JAAYNN010000182.1 GCA_012520835.1 Dehalococcoidales bacterium | reverse complement strand
TAATTGGTACTATTCGGTTGTGGTGTCTGAGGAATAATATTTTAAAGGTAATTAACAATTGATTGGACACTATTGCCGAATATTACTGTATAATTTATTCTTTCGCCTTCTTTTGCAGCTCGTACAACTTGTTAAGGGCTTCGATGGGGGTCAGGGCGTTGATATCCAGCTTTTCCAGTTCCTCTAATACCTCCGGCTTCTGCCCGAAGAGTGAAAGCTGGGGAGCGGCTTCTTCCTTGTGCTTTTTCTTTGCCGGCCTGGATAAATTGTCCCCTCTGTTGGCTTCCAGTTCTTCCAGAACCTCGTCGGCGCGGTGAATGACCGGTTTCGGTATGCCTGCCAGCTTGGCAACATGGATACCGTAGCTCTTATCGACGCCGCCTGGGATGATGCGGTGCAGGAAAATGACATTGCCGGCTTCTTCCGTAACGGCAACGTTGAAATTGCGCACTCTCGGCAGGTAATCCGCCAGTTGCACCAGTTCATGGTAGTGGGTGGCAAAGAGCGTTTTGGCGCCCAGTCCTTTATAGTTATGGATGTATTCGACTACGGCGCGCGCAATTGCCATGCCGTCGTAGGTGCTGGTGCCGCGTCCGATTTCATCCAGAATTAAAAGCGATTTCGGTGTAGCATTGTTTAAAATGTTGGCTGTTTCCACCATCTCGACCATGAAGGTCGATTGCCCCGATGCCAGATCCTCCCTGGCGCCGATGCGCGTAAAGATACGGTCGACCAGCCCGATAACCGCTTTATCAGCCGGTATATAGCTGCCGATTTGTGCCATTAAAACGATTACGGCAGTCTGTTTCAAATAGGTCGATTTGCCAGCCATGTTGGGGCCAGTCAGGATAATCAACTGGGCTTCGTCGTTGGAAAGCGTAATGTCGTTGGGAATGAACTCTCCCTGTCTGAGGCTTGTTTCCACCACCGGATGGCGTCCCTGCTTGATGGCTATTTCATTGCCGTCATTCAGCACGGGTCTTATATAGTTATAGCGGCTGGCGGCTTCTGCCAGTGAGGTAAAGACATCGATTTCCGCCAGGGTGCCGGCCAGTGACAGCAGGTTTTCACCGTAGGCAGCGGCCTGCTGACAGATGCGGCGGAAAAGCTCGTTTTCCAGTTCGTACACTCTGTCTTTAGCATTCAGAATTATCGATTCGTACTCCTTTAATTCAGGAGTAAAGAACCTCTCTGCATTAACCAGCGTCTGTTTGCGGATGTAGGAATCCGGCACCTGCTGCAGGTTGGCTTGGGAAACTTCAATATAGTAACCGAATACGCGGTTGTAGCCGACTTTGAGCGATTTTATGCCGGTTTTTTCGCGCTCCTCTTTTTCAAGGTTGGCAAGATAGCGGCGGGCGCTGGTGGATGCAAGCCGCAGCTTATCCATTTCCTCCGAAAAGCCCTGCCTGATGACTCCCCCTTCACCCAGCGTTGTAGTAGGGGCTTCTTCGATGGATTGGGCAATCAGGGCAATCAAATCCGGCTGCGGTTTCAACTTTATTTTCAGCCATTCGACTGCTTTATAATCGACTCTTTCGAATATATTTAAAAGTTTGGGGATAACTTCGAGGCTGTGCTTTAAGGAATTAAGTTCCAATGGCAATGCGATATTGCTGCGGATGCGGTTGGTAAGCCTTTCCAGGTCGGCGATATCGCCGAGTTTATCGATTATCTGCCTTCGTGTGATATTATCGCCCAAAAACCAGCCGACTGCATCCTGCCTTTTGTTCAGTTCTTTCAAGTTTAAAAGCGGCTGCCCCAACCAGCGTTTCAGCAGGCGTCCGCCCATAGAAGTCCTGGTCAAATCGATAACCGACAGCAGCGAACCGCTGATATTGCCCGAAACTGCGCTGCGGAAGATCTCAAGGTTAGCTTGCGTGGTGGCATCGATGGCCATAAACGAGGAGGCAGTGTAGGTGGATAGATGCGTTATCTGGCTCAAGACTGTCTTCTGTGTTTGTTGCAGATAATAGAGTGCGGCTCCGGCGGCGCGGATTGCCAGCGGCAGGCTGGAGCATCCATAGCCCTCCAGCGTGTCGGCTTCGAAGTGTTCCAACAGTGTTTTACTGGCTATTTCGAGTTCGAAGCGGTAATTTTCGAGGTGGCTGATAGAAGGCTTGAAGCTTATCTCCGGCAGTTGATAATCCGGTATGGTAACAATTTCGGCAGGCTGCAATCTTTCCAGTTCTGCTCCAAGGCGGTGGAGGGGAAGCTGGGTGGTTGAGAACTCGCTGGTGGTAATATCCACGTAGGC
>JAAYNN010000181.1 GCA_012520835.1 Dehalococcoidales bacterium | reverse complement strand
TACTATTCGGCAATAGTGTCCAATCAATTGTTAATTGCATTTGAAATACTATTCTTCAGACACCTCAACCGAATAATCCTTTTAATTTCAACTAACTTTGACCGGCTTCGTCCTGGTGGCAATTCCTTTCCAGTAAGCGATTGCCGCCAGCGAAACAAAGGATATGACCAGTACGATGATGCATAAAACCATGGCTTTATCCATATCGCCGGCCTGTATGGCAAAGTAGATGGCTATGGGAATTGTCTGTGTCTTCCCGGCGATATTCCCGGCCAGCATTAATGTGGCGCCGAATTCGCCAAGCGAGCGGGCAAAAGCCAAAACGGTAGCGGCAATTATACCTGCTTTTGCCAGGGGAAGCGTTACCGTCCAGAAGACCCGCCATTCACCGGCGCCCAGAGTGCGCGCCGCTGCTTCGATATTGGATTCCACCTGCTCGAAAGCGCCTTTAGCGGTCATGTACATGATGGGAAAAGCCATCACGGTAGCTGCGATAACGGTAGCTTCCCAGGAGAAAACTACTTTTTCGCCGATTGCCATAAGCGCCTTGCCGAGAGGACCGTTAACTCCGAAAAGCAGCAGCAGACCGTAGCCGACGACAGTCGGCGGCAATACCATAGGCAGGATGAATAATCCATCGATGAGGCTCTTGAATTTGCCGTTGTAGTGTGCCATCCAGCGAGCCGCTGCGATACCCAGAAAAAAGGTCAGCACCGTCGTTACTGCAACTGTTTTTAATGATACCAGCAGCGGCTCAAAGTAATCTATCATGACACCTATAATATATTATTTAGGGGTGTTACTCAACTGCCGGGCTGAAACCGTATTTTTCAAAAACAGCCATTGCCTCTGCGCCCAATAGATAATCCAGATAATCGGCAGCAGCATCGGCATTTTCAGATGCTTTAACTATGGCAGCCGGATAAATAATTTTGGAATTTATCTCATCCGGTGCGCTAGCTACAATTTTTACGCCGTCGGTAATGACGGCATCGGTGGCATAGACCAGCCCGGCATCGACATTTCCGGTTTCCACATAAGCCAGCACTTCCCTTACGTTGCTGCCCTGCATTAATTTATCTTTCAGCGCTGCGGTAATCCCCAAAAGGTCGAACAGCTGGTAGGCATAGGTTCCGGCAGGTACAAAGGAGGGGTCTCCAACCGATATTAATTTAACATTTTCTCCGGTCAGGTCTTCAAAACTATCGATATCCAGCGTACTGTTTTTATTAATAATGAGTACAATGCTGTTTTTAAGGAGATTGATACGTGTATCGGATAATATCAAACCGCCCGTCTCCAGATTATTCATTTGCTTGGCTGCCGCGGATATAAACACATCGCAGGTAGCACCCTGCTCGATTTGCGTTTGCAGCGTGCCTGAAGCAGCATAGTTGGACACAATGGTAATATTTTTATTAGCATCCATATAAGCTGTGTTTATCTCGTTTAAAGCATCGGTCAGGCTGGCGGCGGCTGAAATATTAAGGGTAATATCTTTCTGCTTATCCGCACATGACGCCAGCGGCATCATTATCATAGCCACAACAATTATCACGGCTATTGTCTTCAATATTTTTTTTGTCATCACACTACTCCGTTCATCATTAATATAGTTTGCCATTTTAAAATTTACTTATTGTTGAAAATTTCCTCTATTTCTCTTCATCCTCCTTTAATCAGACGCTCTTAAGCTGACGGGAAAAGATGTGGAAACAGAGAAAAAAGATGTGGGCTTTTAACTGGCCGTAAAGACGCCGCACTAAAGCACTTCATTTCTTCTCCTTTTCCTACTGCTGTAAGCAAAACCGTTTCCGGCAGTGCTGTCTGGATATATTACTTGCCGGCTACCTGCCATAGAAAACTCCTCAGGCATAACAGCTCCAAAGAAATCATACATTTATAACACACTCGATATAATAATGTCAATATATCGCTGTTCTTTTGCTTTCTGCCTTTTTCTGGCGATTGATACGATTAGCTTTTATCCGGATTTTCCTTTATTATCATGCTAAACATGTATTCCGTAATATTAAAGGAGTAACTATCGGCAGTCATAATATCACTATTTAAGTACTATTTTTCACGCAACCCAATTACTGCTATAATTTAATGTGAATAAAAGGAGTATGTAAAAAAGATATGGATGTTGCAGATATACGTAAAAATGTAAAAATACTGGAGGGTGGAATTCCCTATACCGTAGACGACCTCGAATTTACTAAACCTGGCAAGGGACGCGCCATTTACCGCGTCAAACTGAGGAACCTGATTGATGGAAGCGTTATAGATAAGACCTATCACTCCGGAGAAAAGGTCGACGAAGCTCAGACCACCTATCGACAGGAACAATATCTTTACAAGGACGGCGACCATTATGTCTTCATGAACACTGAAACCTTTGAACAGCTTTTTGTTACCGAAGCACAAATCGGGAATAAAAAAGATTTCCTGAAGGAAGGGACTCTGGTAGACATGTTGATGTTCGAAGATAGTCCAATTGATATTACACTCCCCAATTTTATCGATTTTGAAATACTAGAAAGCGAAGTAGCCATCAAGGCGCAGACGATTTCTCCCCAGCTAAAATCGGCTACCATTGAAACCGGCGCCGTTATCGCTGTTCCTACTTTCATCAATGTCGGTGATATTATAAAAGTCGATACGCGTACCGGAACCTATGTAGAGCGCATCAACAAGAAGTAGCATCATGGATGACGAAAAGCAGCGCCTGCTCAAACTGGAACCTAATTTAAAAACGAGAGCGCTGATATACAAACTGATACGCCAGTTTTTTATTGTGCGGGGGTTTCTGGAAGTGGAAACCCCTATCCGCATCCCCGTTATCGCCCCGGAGCCTTACACCGTGCCTTTAGAAAGTGAAGGCTGGTTTTTATCCACCTCTCCCGAGCTTCATATGAAGCGTATGCTGGCGGCGGGCTATAAAAAGCTCTTCCAGTTCAGCCGCTGTTTCCGCAAGGGTGAACAGGGGCGACTGCACAACCCCGAATTCACTATGCTGGAATGGTATTACGCCAATTCGGGATACATGGTTATTATTCAACAAATCGAAGATCTTATCGCTTATCTGGCTAAAGCCCTGGGATTTCGAAAAATACGACACGGCAAGCTGGAGTTCGATATCTCGACCCCCTGGTCGAGATTGACGGTAAAAGATGCCTATATCAAATTTGCCGGCTGGGACCCCACCACCCAACCCGACCCGCTCAGATTCGATATCGATATGGCGGAAAAAGTTATCCCGTCGCTTTCCAAAGACTACCCTACCGTGCTTCTGGACTACCCGTCTTATGCCGCGGCGCTGGCTAGAATCAAGCCGGACAACCCGTCCGTTGCCGAAAGAGCCGAGGTTTTCTTCGGCGAGATGGAACTGGCAAATGTTTACAGTGAGTTAGTAGATGCCGATGAGCAAAAGAAACGCTTTCAGGATGCCATCGAACAAATCGAAAGAGAACAGGGAAAGCGCATGCAGATGCCGGAGAAGTTTATCGAAGCAGTACCATATATGCCCGAATGCGGCGGCGTTGCCATGGGCATCGACCGTCTGGTTATGTTGTTATGTAATGCTGCTTCCATCGATGAAGTAATGCCCTTCACGGCAGAGAACGCATAAGCATGGTTCCCTCTAACTGTCATTGAGATATATCAAAAAGAAGGCTTTTTCAAGGTATATCCTTCGATAAGGATGCGCAGATATTATCAGAGCATTATCGAAGGATGTTGAATTCCGTAGTTCGGAACGAACCATAACGGCAACGATTAGATAAAAGTGTTATGTTTCGTTCGTTTGACCCTTCGACAGGCTCGGCGAACGGAAATCTTATTTCTCCCTTAATTATATTGTCATGCTGAGCGCAACGAAGCTCCTGATTGTCATACTGAATTCGTGAGGGACAAATGAAGTCCCGATAAATCGGGATTTCGTTACGGCTTGCCGTAACTCAACATCCGGGGCGGGG